>JABJES010000219.1 GCA_018663165.1 Rhodospirillaceae bacterium | reverse complement strand
TGGGGAAAGCCGACGACGGCGGCTTCGGCCACCTTGTGGTGGGCGACCAGGGCGCTTTCCACTTCGGCTGTCCCCATGCGGTGGCCCGAAACGTTGATGACGTCATCAACGCGACCGGTAATCCAGTAATAGCCGTCTTCGTCGCGGCGGCAGCCATCGCCGGTGAAATACATTCCTTTATAGGTCGAGAAATAGGTCTGGATGAAACGCTCGTGGTTTTGATAGAGCGAGCGCATCATTCCCGGCCAGGCATCGGCCATGCACAGATTACCCTCACAGGCCCCGTCGAGTTTTTTGCCGTCATTGTCGACGATCACCGGACGCACACCAAAGAAGGGGCGGGTTGCCGAGCCGGGTTTAAGCGGTGTTGCGCCGGGCAGGGGCGTGATCAGGATGCCGCCGGTTTCGGTCTGCCACCAGGTATCGATGACCGGACAACGTTTATCGCCGACCACCTCGTAATACCATTCCCAGGCCTCCGGGTTGATCGGTTCGCCGACCGAACCGAGCAGGCGCAGGGATTGGCGGGAACATTTTTCGACCATCCCGTTGCCTTCGCGCATCAGGGCGCGGATGGCGGTCGGTGCGGTGTAAAAGATGTTCACTTTGTGCTTGTCCACCACCTGCCAGAATCGCGAGGCATCGGGATAATTTGGAACGCCCTCGAACATGAGGGTCGTCGCGCCGTTGGCCAGGGGGCCGTAAACGATATAGCTGTGACCGGTCACCCAGCCGACGTCGGCGGTGCACCAATAAATATCGCCGTCATGGTAATCGAAAACCAATTGATGGGTCAGCGCTGCATAGACCATATAGCCGCCGGTGGTGTGCAGAACTCCTTTCGGCTTTCCCGTCGACCCCGACGTATAGAGAATGAACAGGGGGTCCTCGGCATTCATTTCCTCGGCCGGGCACTCTTTTGGCGCTTGTGCACAGATGTCGTGGTACCAAACATCGCGGCCCTCGGTCATGGTAATATCGCTGCCGGTGCGCTTGACGACCACCACCGTCTTAATGCTGGGACAGGAGTCCAGCGCCATATCGGCATTGGATTTCAGCGGCACCTTGCGGCCGCCGCGCAGCCCCTCATCGGCGGTGATCAGGATATTGGAATCACAATCTTGAATACGACCGGCCAGGGCGTCGGGGGAAAAACCGCCGAAGACGACGGAATGAATGGCGCCGATTCGGGCGCAGGCGAGCATGGCAATGGTGGCCTCGGGGATCATCGGCATATAGAGGGTGATGCGGTCGCCCTTTTTAGCACCCTGGGCCTTTAAGGCTCCGGCCAGACGGCAGACCCGCTCATGGAGATCGCGATAGGTAATGTGTTCGCTGATCTCCGGGTCGTCGCCTTCCCAGATGATGGCGGTCTGGTCGCCGCGGGTCGCCAGGTGACGGTCGAGACAGTTGGTGCTGGCGTTGAGGGTTCCGTCCTCGAACCATTTGATCGTTACATCGCCTTTAAAGGATGTGTTCTTGACCTTGGTAAAGGGCGTTATCCAGTCGAGGCGCTTGCCATGTTCGGCCCAGAACCCTTGCTCGTCGTTGATTGAGCGCTCGTATTCCCGGTTATAGTCCTCCTCATCGAGCCAGGCGGCTTTTTTCAAGGCGTCCGGTACTGGAAATAACCTGTTGTCTGACATGGTTTCTTTGCCTCCCCTGGGTCACGGGGGATCTTGCGCCCCCCCTTGTTCTTTAACCGATTGTGCCATGACAGGGGGGGTAAATCGACAGGCTTTTGCACGGGTGGGCAAGGGCCGGGAGAGAGGAGAGAAAAAGACGCAAGTCCTAAGGGCGAGCCATGGACGCAGCGGAATTATTTCGCAATCAGAACAATGATTGCGTTGGCATGTTAACTATATTAAGGTAATTTTAAGAAAATGCTCCTTATTGTTATTAAAGTTAAGCGAGGGGCGGTGTCTGGGTATAAACCCAGTAATCCAGTCATCTATTATTTATGCTGTTTTAATGAAAAAGATTATTTTAGTGCAGTGGCTTTGGCCGCAAGGAACAAACAAGAAGGATAAGGGAACATGAAGGCGATACTCAGTAAACTTGGCGGCATTGGTTCAGGCGGTCAGCTCCAGGAGATGATGGACGCACTTCCGGTCAATGTTCTGACCTGTGACCCCTCTTCCCTGAAGATCACCTACGCCAACAGGACCAGTGTTGAAACCCTGCGCTCACTCGAACATCTTCTGCCCCAGGGTGTAACCGCCGACAATATCATCGGCCAGTGCATCGACGTCTTTCATAAAGAGCCCGCCCACCAGCGCAATGTTCTCGGCGACATGGGGCCAAACGGCCATCAGGCGATTATCCGGTTGGGTAAGGAAATGCTCGAACTTAACGTTGCGCCGATTTATGGCGGCGGTCGCAAGCCGAGTTCCTATTTGCTGTGCTGGATGGTGGTTACCGACCGCGAGCGTCTTAAACGCATGGCCGACGTCATGCCGATCAACATCATGATGTGCGATCCCGAGACCCTTGAGGTCACCTATATCAACCAGACCAGCGTCAATACCCTGAAGTCGGTTGAGCATCTTCTCCCCATCAAGGCCGAAGAGGTGATGGGTTGTTGCATTGATATCTTCCATAAGGATCCGTCGATGCAGCGTAAATTGCTCGGCGATGCCTCGAATCTGCCCCATCAGGCTAATATCAAGCTCGGAGACGAGACCCTGCGTCTCAACGTTGCCGCCATTGTCGACGACAGCGGTTTTTACATTGGCCCGATGGTGAGCTGGAACGTGATTACCGCCCAAATCAAAATGACGGCGAATGTCGAAGAGGTGACCGGCATTGTCGCCTCTGCCTCGACGGAATTGCAGAACACCGCCCAGGCCATGTCGGCAACGGCCGAAGAAACCAACGTTCAGGCCAGTGCCGTAGCGGCAGCGTCAGAAGAGGCGTCGACCAATGTCCAGACGGTGGCGGCGGCGGCTGAAGAGCTGTCCTCTTCCTTGGAAGAAGTCGGTCGTCAGGTTGTTGAATCTTCGAGCATCGCAAAGTCAGCCGTCGAAGAGGCGGCTAAAACCAATGCTTCGGTCGAAGGTCTTTCGGTTGCCGCCAATAAAATTGGTGAGGTGGTTGAACTGATTAACGACATTGCCAGCCAGACCAATCTTCTGGCGCTTAACGCCACCATTGAGGCGGCGCGCGCCGGTGAAGCCGGTAAAGGCTTTGCCGTGGTTGCCAACGAGGTCAAGTCTCTCGCCAATCAGACTGCCAAGGCGACGGAAGAAATCAGCGCCCAGATCGGCTCCATGCAATCGGCCACCAACGAGGCCGTCGGTGCCATTAAGGGGATTGGTGAAACCATCGGCAATATCAATGATATTGCCGCGGCAATCGCTGCGGCGGTTGAGGAACAAACGGCGGCGACCCAAGAGATTGCCCGCAACGTTCAACAGGCTTCGGCTGGCACGGCGGAGGTGTCGAGCAACATCACCGGCGTCACCCAGGCGGCAACGGAAACCGGGTCTTCGGCGGGAGAAGTCCTCAGCGCGGCGAAAGAGCTTTCTGTTCAGGCTGAGAAGCTGCGCACCGATATCCAGGCGTTCATGAAGGAGAGTTGATCCGCGAAGTTGCGGCACGGCTTTTATTTGAGATCAAAGCAAGCCGCTCGGCCTTTATTGGTCGGGCGGTTTTTTTTGGGTCTATTCCCTGATCTCGGGCAGGACCTGTTTCCATCGTTTGACCATAACGCTCTCGAAAACCCCAGCCTTGGTATAGGCGTCTTCGGCGGCGAATTTCTCAGCCGCCTCCAGGCTGTCGAAGTCGATAATCAGCACGCTGCCGGTAAAGGTGGCGCCGTCATCCGACAGGGTTGGCCCAGCCATATGGAGGCGCGCGCCTAAGGCTTTTAGCCGGTCGAGATGTTCGGCGCGGTTTTCTCCGCGCAGATCGGCGGTGCCGGGTTTATCGACGCAGGTAATAATGTACAGCATGTTTTTTCCTGTTTTTGGTTTTAGGTCCCGGTTTCGTTGGTGAAGGGACGGGCAAGAAGGGATGAAATGGCGTCGTCGATGTCGGCACCCTGGTGGAGCACTGCGTTGACAGCAGAGCAGATCGGCATTTCGATGCCGAGATGAGTGCTTAAGGCGAGCACGGAGGCGCTCGAATAAACGCCTTCGGCGACACTTTTGCGGGTCACCAGAATGTCGTTGAGGGGAATTCCCTCACCGAGCCTTCGGCCAAGGGACATGTTGCGGGATTGCTCGCTGGTACAGGTCAGGCACAGATCGCCGAACCCGGCGAGCCCCGTCAGGGCCACGGGGGCTGCTCCTTTGGCGGTGCCGAGACGGATCATCTCGGCCAGCCCTCTGGTGATCAGGGCGGCTCGCGCGTTTTCGCCAAGCCCTCGGCCGAGCACGATGCCAGCGGCGATTGCCAACACATTCTTGATGGCACCGCCAATTTCAGCCGCAGTTACGTCGCTTGAGAGATAGGGTCTGAAATGGCGGCTGCCGATGGCGGCAGCAAGGCGCTCGCCGAGGCCGTCGTCACCGCAGGCAAGGGTTACCGCAGTCGGTAAATCGGCGGCGACTTCCGATGCAAAGGTAGGCCCGGAAAGAACTGCCAGTTTTGTGTCGGGCAGGATTTCTGCAAACACTTCACTCATTAACTTGCCGCTGCCTTCCTCAATCCCCTTGGCGCAAATAACGCCTGGTGCGTGGGCCGGCCAGGAGGGCGCGATCATCTCGAGGCAAAACCGTAGCTTCTGGGCCGGGGTGACGAGGAAAACCGCATCGGCCTTTGCTGTTACCGCTTGTATGTCACTGGACGCCGTAATTTCCGGGTCGAATTTGATGCCGGGCAAAAAATCAGGGTTTTCATGGCTGGTGTTAATGGCTTCTACAGTTTCTTTTTCATAGGCCCAGATCGTCACCTTACGCCCGGCACGCCGCGCAACCAGAGCCAGTGCACTTCCCCAGGCCCCGGCACCGATAATGGCAATGTGGTTGATCTCTGACGCCATCATCCGGCCTCCATCAGGGGGGAAGGGGAGTCGAGCGGCCAGCGCGGGCGGGGGGCAAAGTCGAGACTATCGATAAGGCCGCGCTCAAGACGTTCAATTCCAGCCCAGGCGATCATCGCCGCATTGTCGGTGCACAGCTTTTGTGGTGGCGCGAACAGTTGAAACCCTTGCCCTTCGGCGAGCTTTTCAAGGCGCGTCCGCAAATAGGTATTGGCGGCGACACCGCCACCGATGACCAGACGACCGGGCCGGATTGCGTCGGGGTACAGACCGGCAAAGGTGTTTATGGCGTTGGTGGTTCGGTCGACAAGCACATCGCCGACGGCACATTGAAAGCCGGCGCAGAGATCGGCCCGGTCGTGGTCAGAGATATCGGCAAGATTATCAGCCGCTCGTTTGACCGCCGTCTTCAGGCCGGAAAAGGAAAAGTCACAGCCCTCCCGTCCCTTCATCGGTCGCGGCAGCTTAAAGCGCTCAGGGTCACCCGTCCGCGCTGTTGCCTCGACGATTGGGCCACCAGGATAACCAAGGCCGAGCAGTTTTGCCGTCTTGTCAAAGGCCTCGCCACACGCATCGTCGATGGTGGTTCCGAGTCTTTTGTAACGGCCCACATCCTCGACGGCGAGAAGCTGGCAATGTCCGCCTGAGACCAGCAACAGCAGATAGGGAAAGGCAACATCGCCTGAAAGCCGCGCCGCCAGGGCGTGGCCCTCAAGATGATTGACGGCGATAAATGGTTTTCCTGCTGCTGCCGCCATCGCCTTTGCGGTCATCACGCCGACGATAACCCCGCCGATCAGCCCAGGCCCGCCAGTGGCGGCGATCCCGTCAAGATCGGCAAAGGACAGCTTTGCCGCTGTCATGGCCTCGCCGGTTAGTCGGTCAATATGGTCGAGATGGCTGCGCGCCGCGATTTCCGGGACGATGCCGCCATAGGGCTTGTGCTCGTCAACTTGCGAGAGCAGGCGTTCGGCGTGGATAACGCGCTCAGAATCGACGATAGCGGCCGCCGTTTCATCGCAACTGGTTTCTATACCGAGAATAATCATGTGTTGAAAAACATGGGCATGGGCTAAAAAACATGGGCTAAAAAATAAAATAAGATGGTCGATCAGAGAAACATACTACCCATATCGCGGAAGAGGAACCAGCCCCGCCGCGCAGTTCAATAAAAGGAACCGCTTTTCGTTCCACGCTCAGGGGGTTACATAATTAGGGCCATGTCACAAACGTCAGCCATAACGCCAACCATAACAATCGGCACAAGGGGGTCACCCCTGGCGCTGGCCCAGGCTCGGGAAGTGCGTGCGCGGCTTGCCAGCGCCCACCGTGAGCTTGCCAGTGACGGGGCAATTGCAATCGAGGTCATCAAGACCAGCGGCGACCGTTTCCTCGATCGCCCCCTGGCCGATATCGGTGGCAAGGGCTTGTTTACCAAAGAAATAGAAGAGGCCCTGCTTAAGGGAAGCATCGATATTGCCGTCCATTCGATGAAGGACGTGCCGACATTTCTGCCCGAGGGACTGGAAATTTCCTGTGTGTTGGAGCGCGAAGATCCTCGGGATGCTTTTTTCTCAAAATCCGCCGCCGGTCTTGACGACCTCGGCCCTGGTGCGATTGTCGGCACCGCAGCACTTCGCCGTCAGGCCCAGATCCGGGCGCGGCGGCCCGATCTGGAAATCGTCGTTTTTCGCGGCAATGTTCAATCACGGCTGAAAAAACTGGCTGCCGGTGAGGTTGATGCGACGTTGCTGGCCCTTGCCGGGCTCAAGCGCCTGGGCCTTGAAGACAAGGCGACAGCAATCCTTTCGGTTGACGACATGCTGCCTGCTGTTGCCCAGGGTGCCATCGGCATCGAATGTCGCAGCGGCGATTCGACGGCAAAAGATTATCTTCGCCCTCTCAACCATGATGAAACGGCTCTTTGTATCGGCGCCGAGCGGGCGTTGTTGACGGTTCTCGACGGTTCCTGTCGGACACCAATTGCTGCGCTCTGCGAATGTGAAGGTGCGGACGTCCGCCTGCGGGCGCTTGTCGCGCGACCCGACGGCAGCGAAATTCTACGCACCACACGTGAGGGGGCAAAAGCCGACGCTGTGGCGCTCGGCGAGGATGCGGGACGGGAATTACTCAAGGCGGCGGGACCAGGCTTTTTCACCGCTGGAGATGCGCCAGGCGGAGAAGCCTGATCATGGTTTTGCGCGCATTGGTGACCCGGCCTGAGGCGGATGCCCGCGCCCTTTCTGATCTTTTGCAGGCGCGGGATATTATGCCGGTTCTCGCCCCTTTGCTGACCATTATTCCCAACCCCCAAGCGGTGCCCGAGCTTGAGCGTATTCAGGCGATCCTGTTCACCAGCGCCAATGGGGTCCGGGCGCTGGCCGCGCTTTTGCCTGCAGACAGCCCGGCCTTCGCCTTGCCGGTTTTCTGTGTCGGTGATCAGAGCGCACGTTGTGCAAGCGATCTGGGCTTTGGCACGGCCGAGAGCGCCGGCGGCGATCTTGCCGGTCTTGCGGCGTTGGTAAAATCCCGCCTCGATCCGTTGGCCGGGCCGCTTTACCACGCTGCCGCCTCGAAACTTGCCGGGGATTTGGCAGCACTGCTTGAAGAGGCGGGCTTTATCTTGCGCCGTCAGACGCTGTACGAGGCTCACAAGGCGGCTTGCCTGCCCGACCCTGCGGCCACCGGGCTGGCAGCGGGTGATCTCGACTTTGCCCTGTTTTTTTCTCCCCGAACCGCCACCGCTTTTGTTAGTCTGGTGACGCAAGAGGGATTCGGTGAGGCCTGTCGCGAGATGACAGCCTATGCCTTGAGTGCGGCTGTGGCCGATGTTTTGAAAGAGCTTCCCTGGCGAAGGATAAGCGTCGCGTCCCGTCCGGATATGGAGTCCCTGCTCGCCGTTCTTGATGCCGATCTGGCCGCAGGCCGCCTGGTGCAATAAAAGCCTGATGCAATGAATAAGGAAAATGGATAGACGCCATGACCAAGGGCCAGAACGAGGCAGAAAATATTAAAAAAGACAAGGCGGCGGCACCGGAAGATGTGGCCGACAAGGCCGATGCTCTGACCCCGCCTGCTGTCCGGCGAAGCGGTGCAGGGAGCTGGATGTTGTTCCTGTTTGTTCTTTTCCTCGCGTTCGGTTTTGCCGCCTGGTCCCTGATGCAGCCCGATATTACCCGCGACCTGGCCGGGACGTTTGGCAGTGACGACTGGGCTGGTAAAGCAGCCGCGCCTGATGTCCCTCTATCCAGCACAGATCCGGCTCAGGTCCCGGCGACGCAAGACTCCGCCACTGCCAGTCCTGCGGCGACCAGTTCTGGCGCGGCCAGTTCTGGCACGACCACTGCCAGTCCTGCGGCGACCCCCGTGGCCACCACCACCGCTACTGCCTTGGGCAGCTTGAGCGAGGCAGAGAGTGCCAAGATTGAAGCCCGGTTGAGTCGGATCGAAAGTCGGCTGGCAGCCCTCGGCGCGCTTGTCAAAACCGGCAGTGGGGATGATCAGGCCAACGTCGCGTCCTTAAGTGCAATGGAACAGAGAATCGCCACTCTGGAAACTGCGAACCGTCATCTACGCAGCAATGACGAGGGGATGGGCGCGTTGATCCTTAGCCTCGGTCAGCTTCAGGCCGCCCTTTCTTCTTCCGCCCCCTTTAATAGAGAGCTGTCTGCATTTGAGGCCGTTAGAGCGCGATTTTTCGCCGCCGATTCCAGTCTTGCCAGTGCGGTGGAAGCACTTTCCACGCCGGCTTTTCAGGGGGTGCTGACGGTTGATGAATTACGGTCCTCTTTTTCCCCCCTTGCGGCGGCGGCGCTTAATGCCGAGCGTATCATCGGCCCTGAGGGGGCGGAGGAGTCCGGACTTTTTGCGCGGGGCTGGGCCCGTCTTAAGGGGCTTGTGACGATCCGCCGCATTGGCGTTGATGTCCCCGGCGATACCACTGAGGCCCACCTCGCCCGCGCCGAGGCGTTTCTGCAAAAAGGTGATTTAGCAGACGCTTTATCTGAAACCAAAGCGATTGAAGGGCCAGCGGCTGGACCGCTTGCCGCCTGGCAGGCTGACGGCGATGCTCGCCTGAGCGCTGATAAGGCAATGGAGGCGATTTCTTCTGCTGCCCTGGCACAGGTAAGTGGGCCCGGAACTGGGGCCGGGCCAGGAGTAGAGTTGGGGCCATGATCCGCGCTTTTGCTTTTTTTGTTCTGTTGGCCGCCGCAATCAGCGCCACGGTCTGGGTGGCCAATCATCCCGGTGACGTAATTATCGACTGGCAGGGTTATCGCATCGAGACATCGTTGGCACTGCTTGGTTTCGCCCTTGCCGTTGCCTGTGTTGTTGCCGCACTCCTGTTTGCCCTCTGGCAGGGAATTCGCCATTTCCCTGGACGCCTTTCGGGACGGATGCGCGAGGGTCGCCAACGCCGGGGTGTGCGCGCCTTGACCGAAGGCATGGTGGCTCTGGCGGCTGGCGATGGGCGCGCCGCACGCCGCGCCGCACGTCACAGTCTGGCTTTGCTCGACGATACGCCGCTGACCTTGCTGCTTGCCGCCCAGTCGGCCCAACTCGCTGGTGATGACGCCGCCGCGCAAACCTATTTCACGGCGATGGCCGAGGATGAGACCAGTGCTTTTCTTGGCTTGCGGGGCCTGATCGGGCTGGCGGTTCGTTCCGGCGACGGAGAGGCCGCCGCGCCGTTGATTGAGCGGGCCCGTAAATTACAGGCTGGTGCGCCATGGCTTTTGTCGGCCGAGCTTGATCTGCTAATCACTGATCGCCAATGGTCGAAAATTGCCGAGACCCTGCAAAGGGCATTGAAGGCCAAGGCCATCGATGTTTCCCAGGGCGAGTTAAAACGCGCCACCGCTTTACTTGAAAGTGCTCGCGCCGCCGCCACTGACGGGGAGAGCGAGGCGGCTCTCCGTCTGGCTGAAAAAGCCCATAAGCAGGCCCCCGGCCTGATTCCGGCGAGCACGTTTCTTGCCGCTCTTCTCGACAAGGCTGGCAGCAATCGTCGGGCCGGGAATGTTCTTCGCCGGGCCTGGGTCGCCAGCCCTCATCCGGAACTGGCGGCGGCGTACGTGGCGCTTCAGGCCAATTCCGGCGACGCCCTTGAGCGGGTCAAGAATTTGCGCAAACTCTATGATGGTGCGCCTGATCACCTTGAGAGCGCGATCGCTCTGGCGCGGGCGGCGCTTGATGCCCGGCTGTGGGGTGAAGCGCGGTCTCGCCTGGGGCCGATCATTGAGGCCAATCGGCAGCCGTCGCGACGGGTTTGCCTGCTGATGGCTGAATTGGAGGAAAAGCAGCACGACAATTTGACTGCCGCCCGCCAATGGTTTGAGCGGGCCGCGATGAGCGCCCCCGAACCGGCCTGGGTCTGTGGTGGATGTGGCTCGGCGGCCCCACAATGGACGGCCCTGTGCGGAAATTGCGGCGCTTTTGCAGCCCTTTCCTGGCATGCTCCTGGTGAAGGCGGCCCGACCCGCTTGTCGTCCTCAAGCCCGGCCTTGCCAATATCCTAAAAAGCTATCGCCCTCGGCTTTTCCTTATATTTTTCAGCGCTTCCCCCTTATTCTTTCTGGCTTGCGTCGGATCGGCCCTGAAAAATCCGTGGAATTGATTCAGGTCAAGGCATCGATGCTAAAAGAGTTTTATCAACAATCATCAAGTCAATAAGAACTAGATGAGGTATTTTTCCTTAAGAGAGACGAACAGGGACCGGCTTATTTCCCTTTTTTCCCGGATTGGCCAAGGACAACAGAGCCCCCGATTTCGGCGTTGTCCAGGCTATCTTCCGCTTTCTATTCCCCCCTGAAGGTGCAGGATGTTGGGATCAGGGGAAACAGCCGGCCCTATTTTTTTAGTAATTTCCAAGCACACTTCTAATCCCTCGCTCCGGCGGGGGATTTTTTTGTCGTGGTTGAGCAGTCTGGCTTAAGCCTGAACACAGGAAGCGGTTCGACACTTGTTCCTCCGGCGTTAAGGGCGCAGAATGAGGAACATCTTTGAAGGGGGAATAATCATGAGTGACTATTGGTTTAAACCAAAACGGATCGGCTGGGGACTTTCTCCGGCCAACTGGAAGGGCTGGGTATCGGTATTGGTGCTCGTCCTGGCAATCGCCGGTCTGGCGATGGTTTTTCTTGATGCTGGCGATCCCGCTTCTTTCTGGATCGGCACGGTAATCTGTCTTGTTGTTTTCAGCATTCTGGCCTGGGCTAAATACGGCGCAGAGGACGGCGCAGGGAATTAGGCCGGTTCAGACTTTAAGGGCGCTCAATCGTATCGAGCACTTCGCCGGCAAGCTGCAGGCCGGTATCGGTTTTTTCTGAAATCACCGCCGTCACTCCGAGTCGGTGCAGGTCAACGGCGTTCTGTTCGCTGCTACTGCGTGCAAACAGCCTTGTATCGGGAAAGGCGTGACGACGCACCGCGGCGGCGGCTTCGGCAACGCCCAAGGCGCGGGTTGCGATGACGATGGCGCGGGACTGTTCGGCGCGAACGCCCTTTAGAACATCAGCGTCAGACCCGTCGCCGTAAAAAACATTCAGCCCCTTGGTCCGCATTTCCTTTACCCGTTGAGGGTCGAGGTCGAGGGCGACATAGGGGATTTCATGGGCGCTGAGGAGCCGCAGAACGATCACCCCAACCTCGCCCAGTCCGACGATGATGACATGGTTTTCCACTTCAAGCCGTCCCCCGACAAGGGCGCTTGAATCAAAGTTTGAATGTTTTTCAGCAAAACTGATAACAAAACGGCCCAGCCGGATGAAGATCGGTGTTGCCCCCATGGACAGGGCGATGACCAGAATAAGGATTTGCCCAATTTCGGCATCGAGAAGTCCGGCGGTCATGGCAATGCCGAAAAGAATGAACCCGAATTCGCCGCTCTGCCCGAGCAGTCCCCCCAGACGAAGGGCGCGCAGACCGGGCAGACCGAAGGCCTTGCCGAGCGCGCCGATGATCAGTGCCTTGCCGGTCATAAGCAGCGCCACCAGGGCGACAATTTCGCCACCTTTCGAGACCATGAGATCGAGATCGATCATCATGCCGACGGTCATAAAAAAGAGACCGAGAAACAATTCGCGGAAAGGCTCGATATCCGCTGTCACCTGATGGCGATATTCGGTTTCGGCGAGCAGCAGCCCGGCAAGGAAGGCCCCAAATGCCATCGACAGGCCAGCCATTTCAGTTAATGCACTGGTGCCCAGCGCCACCAGAAGGGTGGCGGCGATAAAGACCGCTGTACTCTGGGTGCCGGCAATGATACGGAAGGCTGGTCGGAGAATTAAACGCCCGGCGATCATGATCAAGGCGATTGCCGCCACCGCCTTGATCGCCGCCAGGCCAAGCGCCCCCCAGATTGAGACCGCCGATGCGCCGTCTGTGTTGGTCAGCACTTCGAGAAGAACAAGCAGGGGCCCGACGGCGAGATCCTGGAGGAGCAGGATGGGGATGGTCACTTCGCCTAATTTGGTTGTCAGACGGCCGTGCTCGGAAAGGACCTGGAGGATGATGGCGGTTGAGGACAGGGCCAATCCGCTACCGACAATGATGGAGAGGCCCAGATTTCCGCCACTGAAAACTGAAAACAGGGCGGCGATGATGGCGGTGGTGACGACGATCTGGGCGATTCCGAGCCCATATACCCCCCGCGGGATTGCGCGCAATCGCTCTATGCTAAGCTCCAGCCCGATGGTGAAAAGCAGGAAAACGATCCCCAGTTCGGCAATTGCCCGGGGGTCTTCCGTGTCGCTGATGATGCCTAGCCCATCGGGGCCGATCACTGCTCCGGCGACAAGATAGCCGGGCAGAGCGCCCAGCCCGAGGCGCTTAAACAGGGGCACCGCAATGACAGCGGCGCAGAGAATAACCAGAACGGCGATGAGAAAAGGCGGGAAGGGCATGAGGGGGCGGATGCTTATTGCTTATTGCTGGGAAACGGGCGGTGGTGGCGGATTGAGCCAGGCAGTGCCAAGCCGACAAGGAGAAACTTATAGGTATTTAACCGTTATAAAATAGGTTTTTCGTCACATTTGATCATAAAAATCGGACAGATGGAGATCGCGGCGGAAAAAGCAGAAAGGATTGAAGCCGCGCCCGGATGGCGATATGGTCCCCCGGTTCATGCCACTCGTTTGCCGCCTTAGCTCAGTTGGTAGAGCATCGCATTCGTAATGCGGGGGTCGCAGGTTCGAATCCTGCAGGCGGCACCAGGCGGCACCAGGCGGCACCAGGCGGCCTTATTCCCTTAAAGGTTTGTGTTTTTCCCGGCTTTAAAGAAGGTCGTCGACGGCTTCCAGCAGGTCGGCGCGAGAGAACGGCTTTTCTAAAATCTTATGAGCGCCGAAATGCCCGGCGATTCGCAGAAGGTCGGTGTTGTCGATCCGCCCGCCGCCTGAAATGGCAATGATCCGGATGTCGGGATAGTCCTTGGTCAACTCGCGGATGGTCTCGATGCCTTCTTTTTCCGGCATGATGATATCGGTAATCACGATATGGGGCGGCTGCTCCTGGCACAGCTTGATTCCCACATTGCCGTCGCTGGCGCTGCGAACATCATGGCCAGCTTTCTGCAACATCTCAGTGATGGTGTCGCAAACCACCGGCTCATCATCAATGACGACAATAGAGACCATTTATCTAAAATTCCCGCTTAAAGACCTAAAAAAAAGCACTGGCCAGTGCTTCTTGCCCCTGATCATTGGACAGACCTTAACAGATAAGCAAGCGTTAATTTCTCTTTAGAGGGGTGCTAAACGGCGCTCACAGCCGCTTTCAGCCCGTTCTCTTCTCGTCATCAGTTTTTGCGACTGAGACCACGGGCAGGAAGATATGAACGGTCGTGCCTTTGTCCGGGCCGGTATCGACGGTAATGACCCCCTTGTGTCCGGTGACAAATCCGTGGACGACGGCGAGGCCCATGCCAGACCCTTGGCCAACCTCTTTGGTGGTAAAGAAGGGATCAAAAATATTAGCCAGATGGCTGTCGGCAATGCCCGGTCCGGTGTCTTGAACCGAAAGGCGCAGATAATCGCCGGGGGGAACCGTCAGGCCGAAGGACGATAAGCTTTCCCCCAGACTGGTCGGGGCCAGGGTCAGGGTAATAATGCCGGCCTGGCCGCCGATGGCGTCACCGGAATTGCTGGCGAGATTAAAAAGAATCTGCTTGATCTGATTTTCATCGGCAAGAGCCAAGGGGCAGGCCATGTTGATGTCCTGTTCGATTTTAATTGCCGAAGGCAGGGCGGCATAAAGCAGTGGCAGGATGTTGCTAAGGGCCTGGGCAAGATCAAGAGACTGGTATTCTGGCGGCGACTGTCTGGAAAAAGCGACGATCTGGCTGACAATATCCCTGGCGTCCAGCGCCACTTGGCGGAGCTTTTTAAGTCTTTCCCTGGCCGGGCTGTCTTCGGGGATATCGTCCATGGCAATTTCGGACAGGCCGAGTATTCCAAAAAGCGCATTGTTAAAATGGTGGGCGATGCCGCCAGCCAGCTTACCCAGGGATTCCATCTTCTGGGATTCGCGGGCATGACGCTCGTGGATAGCCTGCGCCTCTTCTATTTCTTTTCGCGTCGCTCTTTCGCGCAGGGCTCTAATCCCATTGGCTAGGTTTTGGGCGAGATCGGCAAGGCGCTTCGTTTCTATTTCATCAAAGGCATTGGGTTCGGGCGCATAGATCATCAGCCCGCCGAAAATTTTCCCGTCGATCACCAGAGGCAACCCGACCGAAGCGGCAAAGCCGTGTTTCAGGGCCGCCTCACGCCAAGGGGCGAAGGCGGGATCATGGTGTATATTTTGAGCCGCTTGGGGGGTGCCTTCACGAAGGGCCCTTCCGGTCGGCCCTCGCCCGCGCTCATTGTCGGCCCAGGTAATGTCGATCTGATCGATATAGCTTTTTTCCGGTCCCCAGCCGGTAATCGGGACAACACTTTTTTCAGCATTATGCTCGGCCTTGCCGATCCAGGCGAGCTTATAGCCACCGTTATCAACCAGGATGCGACAGGCCTCTGTGAGCAACTTGGATTCGTCGGTAATGTGGGTCAGGGCATGATTGAACTTGCCGAGAACCGTCAGGGCGCGGGTGACCATGGTTTGGTCCGCCTGGGCACGGTACATCATTTTGAACATCGGCTGCAGGAGGGCGATTCCGGCGAACATCAGGAAGGAAACGAGCAGGGCGATCAGCTCTGGCTGAAGGACAGGGGCAACAGCCTGCTCGCCGCTAAGGAGATGATAGAGGGTTAATGATCGACGAATGGCCATGAGAAGGATCGCAAATGCGATCAGGCTCCAGGCGACATGCCAGCCGGTCATACGGATCAGCCTCAGTGCCATTGTGGCGGCAAGAACCTGAATAAAAATCGACAGGCCGAGAACGAAAATCACGTCCATCTTTGTCGCGTAACTCCCATCTTTGTTGCGTCTTTCTCATTCTGGAAAAAAGGCGGTTTAGAACATTTTTTAAAAAATAATTGTTCTAATGTCACTATCCGGGAAAAGAGCCCGCCTGCCAAGTGCGAGTCACATTGAGAGAAACGGGCCAAAGTTCATACTTGGGGCTGACGTCCGCTGCGGTTCCCGCTAATTTGGACTATGCCCGTGTATTTGACCCTTCTCGTTACCGCCTTGGTGGTGGTTTTAATCCAGGCCGTGCCGGTGATTTTCGGCCTGCCGACGTTTCTTGGTGAGAACATAACTCTTGCCGGGCCGGACAGCTATATGCGCCTCTTTCGGGTTGAGCAGTGGGTGCAGGGCGGCGCGTGGTACGATGCAATTTCCCATTTT
>JABJES010000096.1 GCA_018663165.1 Rhodospirillaceae bacterium | reverse complement strand
GTGCATACCCGCGCTCTGGGAGTAGAGATGGATAAACGGGGTGCCAGGATGCTGGACGCGCCGGTCGCCGGCGGCCAGGTGTTCGCCGTCGATGGCACTCTGGATATCACCGTAGGCGGTGAAGAGAAGTTAGTGGAGACATGCCGCCCGCTGTTCGAAGCATTCGGTGGGAACATCTTTCATTGCGGTGCCCTTGGATCAGGACATGCCATGAAAGCGTTGAATAATTTTGTCAACGCCAGCGCTCTGGTTTCTGCGGTGGAAGCCTTGGCCGTTGGCCGACGGTTTGGCCTGGACACAGAAACCATGATTTCTTCCATGACCGCTGCGGCAACGGGACGCAACAATCCCATTGAGAAAAAAGTCATTCCCCATATTTTGACGCGCCGTTTCGCCACCGGCATGGATTTGGGCTTGCTCGCTAAGGATACGCGGATAACTGTTGATATGGCCGAGGCCATTGGTGCGTTCGCTCCGATTGCCGACAGGTGCAGCGCCTTGTGGACAGAGGCGGCGGAAACATTAGGCGCCTCCGAGGACCAGACCGTTGTTGCCAAGCTGTGGGAACAGAATAACGACGTGACCTTGGAACTGGGTGACTAGGTTTTCGAAGGCGGAATAAGAAAAAATCTATTGAAGGTAAATACCAACGAACAGGGAGAAACTATACATGACTTTTTTTCGTTTTGACGGTTTGGAAAAGGGGCGTATGACCCCGAACCTCTCATCGGCCGAAGGCCCAATTATCGAAGGCGATTACATGTATTTCTGCAACGTTTTCAAGGAAACCGGCACCGGTTCCGAGTTGCATTATCACCCGAATGAGCTTCTAATTTTTCCCCTCGAAGGAAAAATTAACGCGATTGTCGGAAAGGACCGGCGGATTGTTGAGCCGGGCACCTTCGTGCATGTGCCGGCTTATGCGCGCCATTCCATGAAAGCTACCGAGGACGGCCCGTTGAGTTATCTATATATCAAGGATCAAACATGGTCCGTTGTTGGCGTCGCCGCTGACGAGGCGCCGCCCGAAGAAGCTATATCCATTGAAGAGATTAACCGGCAGTTTGAAGAAGGAGAGGTTGAGGATCGCAAGAACCAGAATGTTGGCCCAGACAGCGACGAGTCGCAGGCTATTATTGAAGGGCTCGGGGACTGTTATTATCCAATCCTGGGTTCGTTCGACGAGCCGCCCCGGGGTGCACGCCGGATTTTTCGGATTGAGGGCGAAAGGCTGGCCTTCGAGTTTGCCGACTTGTCGCCAGGATACATGATAGACGAATACGAGAGTGCCCATGAAAAGTTTATTTACATGATGTGTGGCCGGATGGAGGCTACGATTGGTGGAGAAACGAGGAATATCGGGGCCGGCGATATCGTACAGATTGGTAGAGGAACCACGACAAAGATGACGACCGGCAACGATCAGCCGGTGCGTTACGCCGCTGTTGAATCACTGCCTTTCTTAGAAGAAAAGGTGGATCAAATACGGACGAGTACCGCATAGGGGTGCTTGCGGGCCTTAAGTTTTGGGTCGTCCGCCCCGTCGCCATCTGGTGATGCGCGGCTCCTCAAATAAACCGGCGGCGTTATATGGTTCCTCTTCAAGAAAGGCCGTAACCGCGTCCTCGTCGCTCACTTCGACTAAGAAGGCAGTGCCGTTCCAGTCTCCAGCATCACTCAATATTGATCCCCGGCAGGCAAAAATATCGTCCTTGGACTGACAATAGTCCTGATGGGCGGAAGCCAGTTTGACTTGCTGCTCCAGCACCCGATCCGCAGCCGGACAATATATGAAATAGCCCTGGCGGTCAGGAAGACCCGTAGAATCAAATTGAGTTCTATCGAGCTCCAAAAAAAACTGAGTTAATACCATGTCTTGAAATAAGCCGGCCTTCGTATAAGGCTCTTCAGTAACAATGATCTTCGCTTCATCCCAATCGTTAAGCGTGATTATATGGATGTTGCCCGTTGGCGGACCTGAACCATCCGAGTTCAACAAAGGACCACGGGCAATCAGACGGTCCTCATAATCATCCCAGAAGGCCCAATGATCCTTCTGTAAAGCCGCCCGCTTTTCCATGATATCCTGTTTATGTGTACCCCAAGCGAGAAATTGCATGATTTTAATATCCTGTCTTTAAAAATCGAGATGTCATTCGTTTTTCGGTTAACAGGTCTTTTTTCACGACCCGAACAAAGTAGAGCAACGATAGGTTTATGTTAATCAAAAATTTCATCTGTTGAAACAAATATAAATTTTTCCTTTTTTATTCCTTTAATGTTGTTAATTGAAATTATATCTTCATATTATTGCTGAGCCACACAAAAAAATTTCCATGACTTTGCCGGGGAAAATTATGCTGAATTTAGCGATTATCGGATTGGGGTATTGGGGGCAGCGTCTGGTCTCTTCATCCGAGGCCAGTGGACGTTTCAAAGTTACTCGCGTTGTTGACACGGACGCAGACAACCCTTCCATCAAAGAATTTGCCCAAACTCACGACATGACCTTATCATCGTCATTTGACGATGCCTTGGCTGATCCGGCAGTTGATGCCCTGGTCCTGGCCACGCCACATAATCAACACCCTGAACAGATTGTCAGCGCCGCTGCTGCAGGCAAACATGTTTATACAGAAAAACCATTCTCCCTTTACAAGGAACCAGCCGAGCGAGCAGTTGCCGCCTGCCAGGATGCCGGGGTTATTCTGGGCCTCGGTCACGATCAGCGTTTCTATCCAGTCATCAGGGAAATCAAACGGCTGATTGATGAAGGCGAGATGGGAACCTTGTTGCATATTGAAGCCAATATCAGTCACGACGCCTATCAACTGGTTTACCGCTCCCGCAACAATCCCGATGAATTATCAGAAGCCGATAAAAAACGTTATGGTGCCAGCCGTAAACCATCAGCATGGCGGCTCGACACTCGCGAAGCGCCAACCGGCCCGCTGGTCCATTTCGGTATTCACCGGGTAGATAGTTTCATTCATCTGTTCGGCGAAGTCGACTGGGTCTTTGCCGCCTGTGCCGAGCGCAGCCTGGATCCAGGCGTAATCGATACCATTGCGGTAACCATGAAGTTCAAATGCGGCGCCACCGGCCAATTGAGCTGCTCCCTGTCAACGCCATTGAATTCTCGTCTCCAGGTTTTTGGCTCTTCAGGATGGGTAGAAGCAAGGGGGGCGGAAGACCCCCAAGAATATTCAATGACCAGTCTTAAGTCCCTGATCCATGTTCATGGTGGAGATCGACAGGAACAGCAATTTGAACCGATGGATTCGGTAAAGAGTAATTTTGAATCTTTTGCTGATGCCATCGAAGGCAAGGTTCCGTTCATGATTACTCCCGATCAAATGATCCACAATGCTGCAATCATGGATGCGGTCGAGAAATCGGTTGAGAGGCAAGAGGTGGTTAAAGTATAAAATGTCCAAGGAAGCTATTTGTACTTAAAAAGAAGGGAATGATATGAATACCAAAGCTACGAAAACCGAAGGCGCCGTTAAAGCCGGTGACGGTGACTACTGTTTCAAGATGGATGAATTGACACACTTGGAAGCAGGGACCGGATACTCAACTTCCCATGGCGGTGTCGTCGAAGGGGAACGCATGCTCGTCGGCTACATCCATAAACCGCGGGGCACTGGATCACGCCTGCATTCCCATCCTAACGAGCAATTAAATTTCGTCCTTAAAGGAACGCTCGAGGGGGAAATTAATGGCACTGAGTTTAGCGCGCCTCAGGGGTCGCTCATCTATATCCCGGCGGAGGCTCCCCATTGGATTATGGCGACGCAGGAAGAAGACGTCATTTTTTTGGCCCTTAAAGATCTATCTCACGGCATCGTCGGTCTGGCAATTGATGGCACAATGAGTGGTCCTAAATACGACCTTGGATTTGAACCGAAAGAAGCCTAAGTGTGGGTATCGAGGGCGGTTTGGTGGCCAAGCTCCCGGCTGATTTCATTGGCGGCCAATACCACCATCGGTGCGAGTTTTTTAATATAGTTGTCGGACACCCGGACTTCCGGGCCGCGTACTACAATGCTGGCTTTTAGGATGCCTTCGCCATCGAAAATAGGTGCGGCCAAGGCGAAGGCGCCGACCGTTACATCGCCGACAGTATAGGCATAGCCTTTCTCAACTACGTCATCCAGCGAAGCCAGATAAGGTTTGATATCGACCGTGACCATCGGATTAACCGGTTTTAAATTGGTCAACTGAACAATTCGTCGCCGCTTTTTTTCGCTGAAGTGGGCCATGAATACCTTGCCTGAGGCTCCGGCATAGACTGGTTGAATGGTTCCCCGCATCGGCACGACACTAAGCTCGTGAGGCGCTTCAAGGAAGTCGA
Source organism: Rhodospirillaceae bacterium (assembly GCA_018663165.1). Classification (GTDB taxonomy): domain Bacteria; phylum Pseudomonadota; class Alphaproteobacteria; order UBA11136; family UBA11136; genus JABJES01. Next base: position 1,631 of record JABJES010000096.1, on the reverse strand, counting down.
CGACGATGCGTTCCAGGCCGCGAGGGCAGACCAAGGTCACGGTTTCTTTGGTTGTCCGGCGCAACAGTTCCATGTGGGGTCGGCTGATGCTTTTGAGGTCGCCGCTGCCGGCATTTGAAATCCGCCAGATGCCGGGGCCGGGGCCGTATCGCTTGGAATTAGGATTGCGTTGTACCAGTTGAAAGGCTTCCAGTGTCAGCAGTAGCCGGTGTACAGTGCTTTTGTCCAGATCAGTGGAATTTGCGATCTCGGTCAGCCTGAGCGGCGTGTCGCTCTGTGATATTAGGAACAACATTTTTAAGGCGCGTTCAACTGATCTGACGGGGTTCAAACAATAACCTCCTTAGTGCTGGTCAACAGAATCAAAATAAAAGCAGAATATATTTCTATCTGTCATCCGGTTCAGGCCGTGGAATCCGCACTGGCATCGGGATTAATAGCCGGATCATAGTCAGTCGAATACTCTCCTGACGGTGGCGGCGCCACTGCGTCACGCCCGGGAACGGGACGTAACTCAACCCGGCATTCGTCGTTTTCTTGCCATACAACATAGTTGCCCAGGAAATTCTCGTCGTCTCGGTCGGGGTGGTCGATGCGGAAGTGGCCGCCTCGCGTCTCTTTGCGCTGTAATGCTGCCGTACCTAACATCCGGGCGACATCAATCAGGTTCCGCGTCTCGTAGTTAAGCCGTAAATCTTCAAACTGCTTGCGGACCGTTTCATTGGAGTGGCCTACGGTATCGTACTCCTCAAGCAATCGGTCTAGACCGGCCAGTCCCCGAGTCAGGCGTTCTTCATTACGCACTTGCCCGATATCTTTAACCACCAGATCTTGTGCTTCCAAACGCCACTCCTTAGCAGAAGGACCTTTGCCGTTTCGGTCAGCACGCTCGGCTAATTCATCAATGCTGTCCTGCCATGCGCCGCTTTCGGGGTCCGGCGCTTCGCGTGTTTTCGCCGCCAGCGCCGCCGCGATACCGGAGCGCAGGCCGAATACATAACTGTCGATCAGGGCCAGGCCACCCAGTCGGTTGGCGCCATGAATGCCGCCCGCGGCCTCACCACCGGAGAATAGACCATCAAGCGTGGTGCGGCCCCATTCGTCAATGCGCACGCCGCCCAAGAAGGTATGGGGCGCACTGCCGACCTCCAGGAATTCCTCTCTGAGATCGATGTTATTGCGGGCCATGGTTTTGATAATCTGCTTACCAGGGCCTTCATTAATGTCGTCAAAGACATGACGGATGTCGATAAGGATGTTGCCATCCTTGGTGCCCCGCCCCTCGGCGATTTCAATTGCCATATACCGGTTGATAACGGCGCGGGAACATTTCTCCATCTTGTCCGGCTCATAACGGGCCATGAAGCGTTCTCCCTCACCGTTGAGCAGATGACCGCCACCGCCCAGCAACCCTGTCGAGAAGGGCGGATAGCCGGCTAGTTTCTGCGGTGCGGCGGTGACGATTTGATAGTCAATGAATTCCATATCTATCAATTCCGCGCCGGCTCTATAGGCCATGGCGTAACCGTCTCCGCTAACCACCGGTGGCGAATCATTAAGTGCATGCAATTGGGGTGCTCCGCCGGTGGCTATAATCGTCGACTTTGCATGAATGACCACCGGGATGCCTT
>JABJES010000213.1 GCA_018663165.1 Rhodospirillaceae bacterium | reverse complement strand
GTAAACCGACGCGAACAGGACACCACATCAACTTTACGTTCGGCATCTTCGATGTTCATACCTTCAGACAGGGCATCGACGGCCAAAACGATATCGGCCTTCGCCCCCATCAGGGCATCAAGGATATAGCGGCGGAAAAGAATGTCCCCATAACTGATAATGCAGTCACCCTTTAGTCGTTTGATCGCTTTTGACAGGGAAAATGCTTCGCCGGTTTCGCCATACTCGTCATTGTCCACCATATTGATGGAGGGGAGGTCTATCATTTCTTTTTTGTAGCCACGGACCACGGTGACGTTTTGCACTCCGTTTTTTTTCAAGGTGGAAACAAGCCGCCGCAATAGGGGTTTGCCGCGAATGTCGATCATGCATTTTGGACGGTCTTTGGTCAGTTCCCCGAGCTTGCGGCCTCGCGAGGCGGCGATGATAATTCCATAGGTGCCTTCTTTGGGTTCGCCGAGATACAAGCGTTCGGCCTCGGCCAGTTCTTCATTGCCGACAAGCTCAAACACTTCGCGCACGGAGGTGATCTTTCCCTCGACATCGATAATGCTTTCGGAATCCTTGATTTGGCGACAGGTCTCCCGCATCGCGGCGATCGAGGAACGCAGATTGTGATTGGCCCAGATCGCCATCGAAATACCGGCCTTACGGTATGTTTCTGTTGGGGTGTCGTGATACATGGTCGGGACGATGACCAGAGGGGCGCGATCTCCCCATTCCTCTTTGAAGCTGAGAATTTCAGTCGCCGTCGATTTTTTAGAATGAATGAGAATGGCGTCCGCCCCGGCTTGCGTGTAGGCCTCCGCGCGGCGCAGAGCCTCGTCCAGTCCCCAGCCGGAAATCAACGCCTCGACACGGGCGACGATTATAAAGTCCGGATCATTCTGGCTGTCCTTGCCGGCTTTGATCTTACCGCAGAATTCACCGATATCGGCCAGCGGCTGGCCATCGCCGATAAAGGAGTTGGTCTTGGGGAACAGCTTGTCCTCAATACAGACACCGGCAATGTTGCGCTGGCACAGTTTTTTTACCAGCCGACGCATGTTGTTAAAGTTGCCGTAGCCAGTGTCGCCGTCAACGAGGATCGGGATCGACGTCCCTTCGGACATGAATTCGAGGACTTCCAGAACCTGTGTCCAGGAGGCTTCGTTGTTGTCGCGCACGCCGAGCGCCGCCGAAATCGACAGGCCCGAGGCCCAGATCCCTTTGAAGCCGGCTTCCTCGACGATTTTTGCCGACAGGCCGTTATGGGCTTCCATAAGAAAGGAGAGCTCGGGCGAATTAAGCTCACGGCGAAGCTCGCCAGCTTTGGAAAGCTTAGGCGTGGCCAGAGAGAGTTGGGATTTAGCGGCCGAGGTCATGTTCCGCTCCCATTCATGACGTGCACCGAGAAGTTCTGTGGGGGCTCAAAAGAAGTCCCTGAAGACAGTTATAATACGCTTATGCAGGGATGCAAATGGGGTGCCGGGATCAAAGCGTGAGGGGTAGGCCTCAGGGATTCTCTGCTTTTTTGGCAATGTTGACTATTTTTTCCCGCAAGGCGTTGATCAACGCATCAAATCCTTTGTTTCGGATGACGGAGACATATTCCGATTTCCGGGTGGCCAGTTCGCTGTAGGCCCCTTTTAGGAAAATATCGACAATCCGCCATTCTCCCTTGTCGTTTTTCCGCAGCAGGTAGTTAAAGGAGATGGCTTCTCCGTCCGATTTGATGATCTGGGTTTTGACCTGGGCTGTTTCTCTCGGCGCGTCTTCAACACCCAGGGTCTCGAAGGATTCGCCGTCATAGGCGTCAAATCGTGATGAGTAGTTGGCGATGGTCATGTTGGTAAAGGCATCAATAACATCTGCCTGAATCGCCGGGGAAGCCTTGCTCCAGCTTCGCCCGGTGGAAATACGGGCCATTTCCGAAAGGTAAAAGGTTTCCTTGATAATAGGCTCTAACCAAGCATATCGGCCCTGATAGCCGAGATTTTCACCCTCTTTCATTACCGCGATCAGCGATTGGTGGAATCGTTCGATGACCTGGCGCGGCTGGGCTTGCTCTGCCTTGGCTGAAAACGCTATAAGCACGGCCAGAACAAGAACAATCGAATGAGCAAGTTTTCCTGCAAACCGAAGGCGGTTAAGTTTATAACCTATTGAATATTTTGATTTATTTTCAACCATACGCAGTTTTAACTTTCCACACGCGGTTTCCCGTGTCTGTGAGGGCCTGTAACCTTTTTTCCACAAGGATTGTGGCGTGATCAAGGCGATTGGCAGGAATTATCTTCGCCTTCTCGAAAATTGGGTCGATTTAATTGGGCGCAATCCCATACCTGTCTTGCTGCTTACCACCTTTTTTACAGCCGCTTCGCTGTTCTACACGGGTAACAGACTCGAAATCAACACCTCAACAGATGACCTGCTTTCCAGTGAGCTGCAATTCCGTAAGGATCAAAAGAAACTTCAGGATGCCTTTCCTAATCTGCGGAATAACATCACCATCGTCATCGACGGTGAAACCCCCGATCTGTCTGAAGACGCCGCCGCCGCCCTTTCTGCCCGCCTGAGAGAGAGCCAGGGGGTTTTCAATTTCGTCATCGATTTTGCCAACGATCCATTTTTTGTTTCCAACGGTCTTCTCTATCTCGACCTTGAAGAATTGCTGGACCTCTCCGACAATCTCGCCGACGCCCAGCCGATGCTGGCCAAGCTTTCGCAAGATATGAGCCTGCGGGGATTGTTCGAGATCATGGGGCTGGCCGTCGATGAGGTGAAAGACGGCGAAACCGATCCCGAACGGTTGACCGATGCCTTTGACCGCCTGTCCGAGACCATTGAGCGGCAACAGGCGGGGCACCCGATCCCCTTGTCCTGGCGTGAGATGATGACGGGAGGTGAGAACAATAAATCGGATTATCGCCATTTTATCATCGCCCAACCGAAACTTGATTTTTCCGGTCTCAATCCGGCCTCAGATGCAATCGATACGATCCGCGAGGCGGCGACTGATCTTGGTCTTGATGCCGAGCATGGAGTGAATGTGCGTCTGACAGGAGGTGTCATTCTAGAACAGGAGGAGCTCGAAAGTGTCTTTGAAGGCGCAACAAAGGCCGAATTCCTCTCCTTTTTTCTGGTCGCTGTTATCGTCGCCCTGGGTTTTCGTTCTTTTCGTCTGGTTTTTGCGACTCTGGTCACCTTGACCATGGGGCTTATCTGGACGGCAGGCTGGGCAACGTTTTCTGTTGGCCAACTCAAT
>JABJES010000206.1 GCA_018663165.1 Rhodospirillaceae bacterium | reverse complement strand
TGGCATTTTCTTAACTGAGCCTCTTGGGGGTGTGGAAAAGCCAACTAATAAAAATAGTCTAATTAAACTTTATCCATATCTAAAGTGCGTGTATGTTGGCCGCGCCTTGTAAAAATGCGTATTCTGCTTTTGTTGGGCTTAGTGAATTTCATAAGAACGTGGAGAATTACTGTGCGTGGCTTTTCGTCTTTGCGAGCCAGACTTATCGGTCTTGTTACCATTATTCTGATTGGTGGATTTCTGGCGACCAATATCCTGAGTTATCAAAACTCAAGGGATACCCTTCTTGCCGAGGTGCTGAATTATCAGCTGCCGCTCAGCAGTAATAATATCTATTCGGAAATTCAGGCGGATCTCTTACAGCCGATTGTTATCTCTTCCCTTATGGCTCATGACACCTTTGTTCAGGATTGGGCTCTTGAAGGAGAAAAAGATCCTGAAAAAATGATCCGGTATCTTAAAGAAATCCAGAAAAAATACGAGGTGTTTACGGACTATTTTATCTCAAACCAAACCCTGAATTACTATCACCCCAGTGGAATTTCGCGAAAGATAGAGCCGTCAACTCTCGAAGATAACTGGTTCGTCAGGGTAAGGGACATGAGCGAGCCCTACGAGGTCAACGTTGATTACAATGTTGAAGAGGGCGGGGCGATCACGATTTTCATTAATTATCGGGTGCTTGACGCCCGAGGGAATTTCCTCGGCGTCACCGGCGTTGGGCTTGGCCTTGAATCCGTCGCCCGCTTGGTTAAGGAGTATCAGGAAAATTTCCATCGGCGAATTTATTTTGTTGATAATGGCGGCAATGTAACCGTGCGTTCCGATGAAGAAAAGATCGGCGAGCGAATTCAAGACATGCCCGGGTTGAAGGATATTGCCCCGGAACTTCTGGGAATGGATCATGGCTCCCTTACCTATGAGCGCAATGGGGAACCTGTTCTCCTGACGGTTCGTTATATCCCGGAACTTAACTGGCGGGTGTTAGTGGAGCTCGACGAGGGCGACATCACCGAGGCAATTGAAGCTGTCTTTTTGCGAAATCTGGTTATCGGCCTTTTTGTGATTATCCTGACCATTCTGCTCATCGCCTATACGATCAGTATTTTCCAGCGGCAGTTGGAGAAAATGGCCGTCACCGACAAGTTGACCGGCCTGGGCAACCGCCAGGCGTTCGATATCAGCATGATACAGGCGATTAGCCGCTTTAAGAGAACCAAGGAGCCATTTTCCCTTATCTTGATGGATGTGGACAAGTTCAAGCCCATTAACGATACCAAGGGGCATCTGGCCGGGGACATTGCGATCTGTCAGATTGCATTGAAAGCTCGGTCTCTATTGCGCGATTCCGATGTTATGTGCCGCTGGGGAGGCGATGAATTTGCGATCATCATGGCCAATTGTTCAGTTGAGGACGCCAGGCGGCTGGCGGAAAAGATTCGTCTCGATATCGTTGAGCACTGTTTTTTCCCCGATGATCCATCTTTGCGTATCTCCATCAGTTTTGGGGTAAGTGAGATCAGGAAAGACGATGAGGAAGCGACGATCCTCGCGCGCAGTGACGGTGCTCTTTATTCCGCTAAGGATAAGGGCCGCAACCGCACCGAAACGGCCTGATCCGGCGGCTTGATGGCGGAGAGGGCCGAGATTGAGGTGAACGCCGTGGCTGAGGCAGCCGATGTTAGAACCCCCACCGGATTGGCGAGGTCGTCATGGATCACCTTTAGGCAGGGTGTGATAATCGTCATCTGTGGGCGTGCCAAAGAACCTCCATCCGGTCCTATTTTAATGCTATGCATAGGGCTTTAAAGCCTAAATATCGCTTAAAATAATAGCAGATTTGCGAAAATAGGCATCCCGGTCTTGTGAGGGTGGATTTTCCGATCTAAATCAATGCGGGTGAGGTCGGGTGCGAGGTAAGAGTAGAAATATCGCGTTTTTCAGGTCGTTGGGACGCTTATCCACCCTTTTGGGTCAAAATATGTGAAGTTGAACGGTCATAATTACGGAGTATCTTGATGGCAAAAAAACCGGAAACCGTAAAATCCGGAGTGCGGAAAAAAGAGAATATGAAAGAAAACAGTAAAGGGCTCCGTGCCCAGCTGACGAAATTTCTTGATGTGGACAAGGGTGCGTTGGTCCCCAAGGGGGATGCCTGTTTTCCTGTTCGTAAAGACATCAACACGGGAAAGCTGAGAGACGATCTGTGTAAGGATCTCGACCGGATTCGCGCCGGGGCTGATGAAGATCCCTTCAGCAATTCAATTATGATGCTGGCGCTTGATATTTCGCGGCGGCTGGAAAAAGGAACCCTGTCCTATTCGGCAATTGAGTCTCTTATTCAGCGCCTGACGGCCAATACCTTTGCTCTGAGGGCCGAGCGCATGGGGAATTATCTCGGCGAGTTGGACCCCGATAAAAACGATAAATTGCTGCGCAAGGTTGTGATGGCCTTGGCTTTCCCTATTGGCGTTGGGAGAAAAGCCAAGGCGAAACCTGTTCCCTTTGACAAATTCAAGGCGCGGGTTGAACAGGAACTATTGGGAATTGTTTTTACTGCCCATCCGACCTTCAGCATTACCGGCGATTTAATGCATGATCTCGTTGCCTTGGCCACCGGCCGTGACAGCGCTGGCAAGCCGCTTACCCCGGCCCGGAAAAAGGCAATTTTCAAATCTGCGATTGGGAGCGAACATCGACCGGATAAGGGGCTTGATCTGGCCCAGGAGCATGCTCTCTCTCTTGAGGGCATTGCGAACCTTCAGGCAGCCATGCGCCGTGCCTATGACGTGATCTTCTGGGTCGCCGAGGATATTTATCCCGGCCAGGCCAAGGATCTGGTGCCAAAACTCCTCTCCGTTGCCAGTTGGGTTGGCTATGACATTGATGGCCGCTCCGATATTAACTGGACGGACACGCTTTATAAGCGCCTTCGGGTACAGTTGTTCCAGCTTCAGCACTACCTTGATTCAGTGCGCAAAATTATTACCATCAACAAGAAGCCGGGCACCAACAAGCCGTTGCGGAAAAGTTTGGCCAAGCTTGAATCGCGGCTGAAAATTGCAATTGATGAACTCGGCGAGGAAATGAAGGTTTTTGGTGCCTACGAAGCCAAGGAATCCTCTCACGACGAACAAATCCGCCTGATCGCCAAGCAGATGCATGAGGGGCGATCGCGGCGTCTTGTCGAGTCAACTGAGCTTATCGATTATATCAACACGGCAATTGTCCAGTGTCGCGAGAACAGTATCGGGGCCAAACGTATTCATGGATTATGCGTTCTCCGTGCCGAGTTGACCAATTACGGCCTTGGCATGGCGCGCACCCATGTGCGGATCAACGCGTCACAGCTTCATAACTCGATCCGTAAGGCGATTGGCATGGAAACCTCGCCTGATGATCCTATTAATGCCGCGATCTATACCAATGCCCTCAATAAGCTTATCGGCCGAACAAAACCGGTAAGTATCAATTTTGGCTCTATCCTCGCCGAGCAAATGTCGGGCAAGCGACTCTTTATGATTGTTGCCCAGATGCTCAAATATGTGGATGCAACAACCCCGGTCCGCTTTCTCATCGCCGAATGTGAAACTTCCTTTACCCTGCTCACCGCGCTTTATTTTGCCAAGCTGTTCGGTGTCGAGGATAAAATTGATATTTCACCCCTTTTTGAAACTGATGTGGCTTTGATACGCGGTCACAAGGTGATCGAAGAAGTTCTCGAAAATCCCCGTTATCGGGAGTATGTAAAAAATCGCGGACGGCTCTGCATTCAGACAGGGTTTTCCGATGCCGGGCGATATCTTGGCCAGGTGGCGGCCACCCTCTCAATTGAGAATTTACACCTCAATATCGGACGTGTTCTCGCCCGTCATGGGCTTGAGGAGGTTCAGCTTCTGATCTTCGATACTCATGGTGAATCCATTGGTAGAGGCGGGCATCCCGTCAGTCTGGTTGATCGGTTGCATTATCTGGCTTCCCCCTATTCGAGGAAAAAATTTGAGGACAGTCACCTGCCTTTCAAAGAGGAAATTAGTTTTCAGGGCGGGGATGGCTATCAATATTTCATGAACGAGACGGCGTCTTATGCAGTTGTAACGCGAATCCTGGAAACGATGCTGGGAACTTCCGATGAAGCAGAAAATGATCCCTTCTATGAAGATGCGGATTATGCAGCTGAGATCGTCAATACCATCAAGCAGTTCAATCGCGAGGTCATGGATGATCCTGATTATGCGGCTCTGCTCGGGGCATTCGGCACCAATATGCTCTATCCTTCGGGCTCGCGTCCGGTAAAGCGACAGCACGAGGGTGGGGCGGGAAAATCGCTGTTTTCCCATCCATCCCAGACCAGAGCGATACCGCAAAACGCCATCCTTCAGCAATTTGGTATGCTGGCCAATACGCTTGGCGGTGTTGGCCAGGTTTATCGTAAAAACCCCGAAAAATTTCGGGCGCTTTATAGCACCTCGCCGCGTTTCAAGCGGGTTATGAAAATGGTTGAATACGCCTTTGCCTACAGCGAAGTCGAGGTCTTTAAGGCCTATATTGATACCTTTGACCCCGGTTGTTGGCTCTCACGCGCCGGGCGCACATCCAATCAAGCCCGTAGCGATGATATGATCAAACTCGCCGGCACCCTTGAAGAGGCGGGGTTTCATGAAAAGCTTGTTCGCATATATCGGGTTTTCCAGAAGGAATATATGGATATCCGCAGTTGGCTTCTGGGGCGTGATTGTTCAGGACGTCCGGCCGTCGGGCGGGGTCGCGTCATTCCCAAAAAGGCCAGGGACGACCTTCTTCTCTTGCATGGAATCCGTCTTGCCCTGATCCATGAGCTCTATCTTCTCTCGACCCGG
>JABJES010000142.1 GCA_018663165.1 Rhodospirillaceae bacterium | reverse complement strand
CGTCCCCCTGGCAGGCCTCGCAGCGACCGCCCTTGACGTTGAAGGAAAAGCGTCCCGGTTTATACCCCCTTGCCTTGGCCTCTGGCAGACCGGCGAACCAGTCGCGGATGGGGGTAAAGGCACCAGTATAGGTGGCCGGGTTCGAGCGTGGCGTGCGGCCAATAGGGGATTGATCGATATCGACGATCTTGTCGATAAATTCAATGCCGTCGATCTGGTCGTGTTCGCCGGCAATCGCTCGCGCCCCGTTGAGACGCCGCGCCAGCTCTTTATACAAGGTCTCGATAATCAGGGTTGATTTGCCGCCCCCCGATACCCCGGTGACGCAGGTAAAGGTGCCGAGCGGTATGGCAACATCGAGATTTTTCAGATTATGGGCCTTTGCTCCCTTAAGGCCGATCGCCTGGCCGCGTTTTCCGGGGCGACGGGAGGCTGGCACAGGAATGAATTTTTTTCCGCTAAGATATTGAGCTGTCAGGCTTTCTTCTGATTTCATCACCTCTTCGAGCGGCCCGGCAGCAACCACCTCACCGCCGTGGATTCCAGCCCCCGGCCCCATATCGACCACATAATCTGCCTCGCGGATGGCTTCTTCGTCATGTTCAACCACCAGCACCGAATTACCGAGATCGCGCAGACGGATCAAAGTATCAAGAAGCCGTCGGTTATCCCGCTGATGAAGCCCGATTGAGGGTTCATCGAGGACATAAAGCACCCCGGTCAGTCCGGAACCGATCTGTGAGGCCAGACGGATACGCTGGGACTCGCCCCCCGAAAGAGTGCCCGACGCCCGTGACAGGGTGAGATAGTCAAGACCGACATTGACCAGAAAGCCGAGCCGTTCGCGGATTTCGCGCAAGATTCGCCGGGCGATCTCACGATGTTTGGGGGAAAGCTTTGCCTCCAGAGTATCGAACCATTGGGCGGATTCGGCAATCGACAGTTCAGCCGCCTGACTGATGTTCAGATTGTCGATTTTCACCGCCAGAGCTTCCGGCTTCAGGCGCTGACCTTCACAGCTTGGGCAGGGATAGGCGCTGCGATAGCGCGATAAGTCATCCCGCAGCCAGCTATCGCCCTTCTGAAAGCGTTTTTCGAGATTGGGGATCACCCCTTCGAAAGGCTGGGTGACACTGTATTGTTTGAACCCGTCATCATAATCAAAGGCGATAACCTCATCGCCGGAGCCATAAAGGATGACTTCTTTGTGTTTTTCCAACAAGACCCGCCATGAATCGCCCAGGCCAAAACCGTAATGTTTGGTCAGACCTTCGAGTGTCTGGGCATAGTAGCGGGTTGGTGACTTGGCCCAAGGCTGGATTGCCCCATCGCGCAGGGTCAGCTTTTCATCCTGAACAATAAGGCCGGCATCGAACGTCTGACGCTGGCCCAGCCCGTCGCAATCAGGGCAGGCACCGAAAGGATTATTGAAGGAAAACAGACGCGGTTCGATCTCGTCGATGGTAAAGCCAGAGACCGGACAGGCGAAACGGGCCGAAAAGGTTGTCCGCTCGCCGCTGTCGGCTTCTTCCGCAAACATCAGCCCGTCGGCAAGGGCAAGGGCGGTTTCAACACTATCGGCGATCCGGGTCTCCAGGTCTGGGCGCAGCACCAGCCGGTCGACCACCACCTCGATATCGTGTTTGAGCTTTTTGTTGAGGGTCGGGGCCTCACTGATCTCATGCATCGTGCCGTCGATCTTGACCCGTTGAAACCCGCGTTTTTGCAGATCGGCCAGTTCCTTTTTGTATTCGCCCTTGCGGCCACGGACAATCGGCGCCAACAGATAAAGCCTCGTTCCCTCGGCCATGGCGGCGATCCGGTCAACCATCTGGCTCACCGTCTGGGCCTCAATCGGCAGGCCGGTGGCCGGGGAATAGGGAATACCCACCCTGGCGAAAAGAAGCCGCATATAATCGTAAATCTCGGTCACTGTGCCGACGGTAGAGCGCGGATTGCGTGAGGTGGTTTTTTGCTCAATCGAAATCGCTGGCGACAGGCCTTCGATGGAATCGACATCCGGCTTTTGCATCAACTCCAGAAACTGACGGGCATAGGCCGACAGGCTTTCCACATAACGGCGCTGGCCCTCGGCATAGATGGTGTCGAAAGCGAGGGATGATTTGCCCGACCCCGAAAGGCCGGTGATGACCACCAGCTTGTCCCTGGGCAGGTCAATATCGACATTTTTCAGATTATGTTCCCGCGCCCCCCGGATGCGCAGCATCGGACCATCCATAATGCCGGGCACGGCAATTGCCTTTTTGGGCGCTTTACAGACCGGTTTTTTGGCGGTTTTGGCAGTCGGTTTGGCTGTGGATTTGGCAGTCGGTTTGGCTGTGGATTTGGCAGTTTTTTTAGGGGCGGGCATTGAGTTCCTAAGGTGTGAATTGGCGAAAGGCAGTCGAGCATTATAGGCGAGGAGGACGCCGAATGGCCAAAATTTTTGCTCCTGACCAGAGAAAATTGAGAAGGAACGTCAAACCGTCTAGCGGCTCCTCAACCTTTATGTGTAGAGTGCCCCCAGCAGATTAATCCAACCTAAGCCCCCCACGGGGGGCCAATATCCAAATTCGGGGAGTTTCATGGCAGGCAGCGTCAACAAGGTCATTCTCATCGGCAATCTCGGCCGTGATCCGGAAATCCGTTCGATGCAGAACGGCGGCAAGGTAGCGAACCTTTCCCTCGCTACATCGGAAAACTGGAAAGACAAAAACACCGGCGAGCGCCGTGAAAAAACCGAATGGCACCGGGTGGTGATCTTCGACGACCGGCTTATCGACGTGGTTGAGAAATACGTCACCAAAGGCTCGAAACTCTATATCGAAGGCCAGTTGCAGACCCGCAAATGGACTGACAAGGACGGCGCGGAGAAATACTCCACTGAGGTCGTCCTCCAGCGTTTTCGCGGTGAGCTGACCATGCTCGATAGTAAGGGCAGTGGTGGCGGCGGTGATTACGGCGGCGGTGGCGGCGGTGATTATGGTGGCTCTGGCGGTTCGGGTGGTGGCGATGGTGGCGGAGCAGGGGGCGGTTCCCAACCCCCGCCGGCTGATTTCGACGACGACATACCGTTCTAGGATCTGGCCGCCTCGCGGCATTCGCTCTGAATAACTCAAGAGAGAGGCTCCGATGACCCGTAACGCCTGGCTATTTACGCTTTGCGCCTATGGTTTGAGCTGGGCCCTGGCGGCGGCCTTTCTCGCCGTCGGCAAGGATCTCTCCGACCCTTCGGCCAAGATCTTTCTGGTCACCTATATGTTCGGCCCCGCATGTGCCGGTGCGATCCTCACCAAATGGCGGGGCGGCGACCAATGGCGCAAGTGTCTTGGCCTGTCCTTTAGGGTCAATCCATGGTGGGTGGTGGCCTGGCTTACCCCGGCCATCGTTACGGCCCTGGTCATCGCGGTCAGCACTTGGCTGCCGGATATCTCACTTGTTTCCTTCGCTGATGGGGTGGCGGCACGGCGCGGCGGCGCGTTGACGGCCGAACAAATGGCCCAGATCAAGCCTCTATGGATCATCGTTCTGATCGCTCTGGGGGCGGGAATTATTCCCAATGCTCTGGCCGCTGCCGGTGAAGAACTAGGCTGGCGCGGTTATCTGTGGTCTGAAATGCGCGACAAAGGGTTCTGGCGGGCCAGCATGACCATCGGCATCGTGTGGGGCTTCTGGCACGCACCGATCATCCTCATGGGCTATAACTATCCGACAGCGCCGGTCGAGGGGGTTTTCATGATGACCCTGATGACGACCCTGCTGTCACCGCTTTTATGCTGGGTACGCCTGCAGAGCGGCTCGGTGGTTGCCTCATGCATTTTTCACGGCACCTTTAACGCCATTGCGCCCTTGTCACTCTTTCTGGTCGCCGGGGGGACGAGCTTTCTTGTCGGGCCGACGGGCTTAGCCGCGTTGATCGCCCTGGGGGCGGCAAATCTGGTGATTTTCGTTTATCAACGCAAGGTAAGGGCCTAGTTATCCACTGCGTCTTGCCCTGCGCCTTGATCTGTTGTCAGAGGCGGGCGTTTCGCCAGTTCGGCCAATTCCTCGGGCGAGATTGGGCGACTGAACAGATAACCCTGATACATGTCGCAGTTTTCCTTGCGTAAGAAGTCGAGCTGCACCTGGGTTTCGACCCCCTCGGCCAGCACTTTGAGGCCCATGGTTTTAGCCAGCGCGATCACGGCACGCACGATCGCGTTGTCGTCGCCCTTTTCGAGGATATCGCTGATGAAGCAACCGTCGATCTTGATCTTGCGGATGGGAAACTTTTGCAGATAGGTGAGGGACGAATAGCCGGTGCCAAAAT
>JABJES010000199.1 GCA_018663165.1 Rhodospirillaceae bacterium | reverse complement strand
CTGGTGCACCCGACAGGATTCGAACCTGTGACCTCTGCCTTCGGAGGGCAGCGCTCTATCCAGCTGAGCTACGGGTGCTTGAGGTTGGGCAAGATATACGTCAACTAATCCCCAGAGACAAGCCGGGCTGATAAGGCGGGCCGGGCTGATAAGCCGGGCGGCACCCTCAGTCGTCCTGGGCCCGCGCCTTTTCCCAGCGTTCCAGAACATCCCTATCAGCACCCGAGGGCAGAGGCAGGTTTTGGCCGGCTTGTCGGCCTGCGATCCAGGCGAGGATGTCCTCATAGACAATCTGGGCACCCAGATCGCGCAACAGCATGTGATAGCCGCCCTCATAGAGGGCGAAACGGTGTTTGTTGTCGGCCAATGCCTCAACCAGGGCGGCCATGGATTTCTTCGGGATCACCTGATCCTCGCCACCGTAAAAAACCAGCAGCGGTGTTTCTACCCACGGCGCACTGGAAAGTCCCGCATCCATTAAATCGACCAGGCCATAAATGGTATCGATTCGGGTTTCCCGGATCATCAGCGGGTCTTGCGACAAGGCCATCAGCATGGGGATGTTATCGGAGGCCTGGATTTTGAGATGACGTCCGGTCAGGGTCATCCACGGCAGGGTGTGGGCGGCCAGCCACAAGGTCGCCGATTGCAGAGGATTCATCACCTTGCGCCCCCACACCGCCGGGGCAATGAGAATGGCCCCGGAAATTTCAACCGGCATCGGCGCGGCCAAAAGGGTCAGGGTCACAGCCCCACCCATGCTGTCGCCGAGAAGATAGAGCGGTACATTTGGCCAGCGCGCCGCCAACAAGGTGAGGAGTGCGCGGGCATCATCCGCCATGATATCGGCCCCGGCCCACAGGCCGCGATGGGGGGCCTGACCAAAGCCGCGCTGATCAAAGGCGTAGGTGATGATCCCCTGATCGGCGAAATAGGCACCGGGCCGCTCAAAGGCATGGGAATAATCGTTAAAGCCATGGAGCGCCAGAATTACCGCCCTTGGGTTGTCTGGTCCCCATTGCCGGTACATGCCCTCGGGCCGCCAGACCCGCAGGGGAAGGGTGATCTCGTCGGCAGTAATGAAATGGGTCTCGTTTAATGATGGGGTGGAGAGGCTCTCACCTATCGGCTGGCGTGTCGGGGTGCAGGCCGAGATGAGAAAGGCGGTAAACAGCAGCCCGGCAAGCCGGATCGCCGGGCCGGGTCTGGGGATCACGACGGGCTCGCGGCGTCGATGTCAGAGGCCGGTGCAGTGAGATGGAGGAACAGATCTTCGAGGTCGGTTTCCTCGGTGGAAAGATCGAGAATCGACAGCCCGGTCGCGCTGATGGCGTTGAGAAGCTCACCGATCGGGGTTTGATGGGGGCTGTACTGGATAACCAGCCGCCGGGGATGATGCAGGGTGACCGTATAAGGTGCTAAGGCATCGGGTATCGCATCAAGGTCGCGATCAACGGTGACTGCCAACTCCTTGCTGTCGATCCGCGCCAGCAATGCCGGGGTGGTGTCACAGGCGACGACCTGGCCATGATTGATGATGGCGATGCGGTCGCAGAGCTCTTCGGCTTCTTCCAGATAATGGGTGGTGAGCAGAATGGTCGTGCCCTGTTCGTTGAGCTCACAGATGTAATCCCAGATCTTGCGGCGCAACTCAACATCGACTCCGGCGGTGGGCTCGTCGAGGACCAGCACCGGGGGATTGTGAACCATCGCCTTGGCCACCATGAGACGGCGGCGCATGCCACCCGAAAGGGTGCGGGCATAGGCGTCGGCTTTGTCGGCCAGGCCGACGGCGGCAAGAATTTCGGTTGAGCGGCGCTCATGGGGGGGGACACCGTAAAGCCCGGCATGGAGATCAAGAAGTTCAAGCGGCGTGAAAAAAGGATCGATGTTGAGCTCCTGGGGCACGACGCCGATGGCAGCGCGCGCCCGGCGGTGGTCGGAATCGATGTCGGTACCCCAGACATGGGCGGTGCCGGAAGATTTCCGCACTAGCCCGGCAAGGATATTGATGAAGGTGGATTTTCCCGCCCCGTTGGGCCCGAGAAGGCCAAAGCGGGAGCCCCGGGGGATCGCCAGATTAACATTGTCGAGGGCTGGTTTTCCGGCCCCCTCCTTGGTGCTGCCATAGGTTTTTGACAGGCCGATGGCCTCGACCGCCATGTCGGGCAGGGGCACGCGGTGGGGCGAAAAGGGGCGTTTTGAAGGGGCTATCTGCATAAGACTCCGTTTCGGGCCGGTTTTTTTAGGTACCTTGAGGTGGGTTAATGCCAGCCCCCCTCTACATAGAAAGTTTTCTCACCACATGGCAATCTCGATTGTGTGACCGTGGTCACTTTCGGCGGTGATGGAGCTCGTTAACCTTAAACTATTAACTAAGGGTGTTGCCCGCTGGGAGGTCGGACACCAACCCTTCGCAACCAAGCCAAGCGTGACAAGCGCGAAAGGCGGAGAGTATGGACGGATTTGACTTCCTACCCAATGAGCCGATTAAGGCTCCCCAACGTGATGTCTTCTGTGAGGGCGATCCACGTAGCTCCATGGGGCACCCGCGAGTGTACCTGACCATCGGCCCGGCCGGCTGGGTGGATTGCCCCTATTGCGCCCGCCATTTCATTCTTATGGTGGCCGAAACATGCGCCGGCGTGCGGGTTGGCGGGGCCGTGTAAGGGGCATTCCCGTTGCTTGTAAGAAACTCCTTTTTCTTCCAGTGCCTTATAATGGGTTCCTCATTATCCACAATATGTTGTGGATAACTTCTTTTTGCTTCCACTGGATGTAGGTTCTGGCTAGACTGTGACTAGATTAGCCGTAACCGGGTGACGTCAATAATCAGGAGAGTGGCTCGTGAATCGGGTTGAAAGCATCAACGTTTCAGATCGGGCGGTTTTCTGCGAAGGCGATCCTCACGCCAGTATGGGGCATCCGCGAATTTATCTGATGATCGGTGAAAGCGGCCAGGCGAGCTGTCCCTATTGTGGTCGGCGTTATGTTCTCAATGTTGCGGAAACGGATAACGGGGATATCGCCGCGACCGGTTCTTGAGCGACCTTCAACACCTTATTCTGATCGACGGCTCGGGATTCATTTTCCGGGCCTTTTATGCGTTGCCGCCGATGAACCGATCCGACGGCACGCCGACCAACGCCGCCTTTGGCTTTGCCAATATGCTGCTCAAAGAGGTTGAGGCGGTTGAGGCCATGGACGGCGAAGGCACCGCGATCGCCGTGATTTTCGATGCCGGGCGCAAAACCTTTCGCAACGACCTTTACCCTGAGTACAAGGCTAATCGCGGCGACCCGCCAGAAGAGCTGGTGCCCCAATTTGCCATCATCAAGGAGGCCCCCGCCGCCTTTTCCATTCCCGGCATCGATATGCCGGGCTTTGAGGCCGATGATCTGATCGCCACCTATGCGCGCCTCGCCGTCGAACGCGGTATTGATGTGACTATCGTGTCATCAGACAAGGATCTGATGCAGCTTGTCGGCGGCCAGGTCACCATGTTTGACCCGATGAAGAACAAGCGCATCGGCGTCGAGGAAGTCAGGGAAAAATTCGGTGTTGGACCCGACCGGGTGGTCGATGTTCAGGCACTTGCCGGAGACAGCAGCGACAACGTGCCCGGAGTGCCGGGGATCGGCGTCAAAACGGCGGCCGAACTGATCAATCAATACGGCGATCTGGATACGCTTTTAGAGCGCGCCCATGAGATCAAACAGCCCAAGCGTCGCGAGCGACTGTTAGAGAATGCCGATATGGCGCGGCTGTCGCGAGAACTGGTTCACCTGAAAGACGACGTGGCGGTGGAAATGCCGATCAAGGAGATGGCCTTTCGCCCCGTCGATGCGGATCGTCTCTATGCCTATCTTGAGGAGTGGGAGCTCACCAAGGTGATTGTCCGGGCGAAAAGCCTGTTCGGTCCCGGTAATGGTGCGGCGGTGGAAAAAAAGGCGCTCGCGCCTGCCGCTAAAGCGGCCTCAAAAGGCCCGGCCGGGAAGGTCGCAAAAGTCCAGGTTCCGATGCCGGTCTTTCCGAGTGAAGCGATTTATGAGCTGGTTACCGATATCGCGACCCTGGAAGACTGGGTGGCCGATGGGGTCGCTGCTGGAATCGTTGCCATGGATACCGAAACAACATCGCTTGATGTGTTGACGGCTGAACTTGTTGGCGTTTCCTTGTGCATCGCGCCGGGCCGGGCCTGTTATATTCCGCTGGCCCACAAGCAGGCGCAAGTTCAAGGCGAAATGGATCTTGGCGGCG
>JABJES010000175.1 GCA_018663165.1 Rhodospirillaceae bacterium | reverse complement strand
CTTGTTCTGGCTGGCTTTGCTGCTGATCATTCTGTTTTCAGTCATCCTCGGATGGCTACCGGCCAGCGGCATGGCCACCGTCGGAATCGATAGTCTTGGCGACAGGCTCAGCCATCTCGCCCTGCCCGTCCTCACCCTGACCCTTGCCCAGCTCGCCACCTATACCCGCTATATGCGCGCCGCCATGATAGAGACCCTTCAGGCGGACTTTATCCGCACGGCACGGGCCAAGGGTGCTGGCAAGCTGCGTGTGGTTCTGCGTCATGGTCTGCGTAATGCGCTGATCCCCGTCGCCACAATTCTCGCCCTTTCCTTCGGCACGCTTTTTTCCGGAGCCCTGATCACCGAGACCATGTTCGCCTATCTCGGCATGGGCAAGCTCATCTTCGATTCAATTATGGGCAATGATTTCAATCTGGCGCTGGTCGGCCTCCTGTTCGCCACCCTGATCACCCTTCTCGCCAACCTGGCGGCGGATCTGGCCTATGCCTGGCTCGATCCGCGCATATCCTACGACACATTAGGGAGGAAAAGATGATCCTGCGCCTGCCTTGTGTGCCGAAAGGCTTCGCCCGCCATCGTCTGGGGATGATCAGCCTCGTCCTCCTGATAGCGCTCTCAATTCTGGCGCTTTGCGCCCCATTGATCGCCGCCCTTCTCAATATCGATCCGGTCAATGTCGATCTCTATCAGCGCCTCGAAGGGCCTTCCCTGTTTCACCCCCTGGGCACCGACGCCCTGGGACGCGACCTGTTGCTCCGCCTGTTTTATGGCGGCCGGGTGTCGTTGGGGATCGGCTTTACCGCTGCCCTGATTTCCGCCCTAATCGGCACCGCAATCGGACTGGTCGCGGGATATTACGGCGGCCGGACCGATGCCCTTCTGATGCGGCTAACCGATGGGGTCATCGCCCTGCCCTTGCTGCCTCTGTTGATCGTTCTCGCCGCCGTCGATTATTCCAAGCTCGGCTTTGGCGCGATCTTTCAGGACTCACCCAATGCCGGATTTTACCGTCTGGTTCTGATTATTTCGCTGGTCGGATGGACAACCGTCGCGCGGCTGGTGCGCGGTGCAGCACTTTCCCTGCGCGAACGGGAATTCGTCCTCGCCGCCCAGGCCCAGGGAGCAAGCGGCTGGCGTATCATGGGGCTGCACATTCTACCCAACGTGCTAACCCCGATCATCGTTGCGACCACCTTGTCGGTGGGCAACATTATCCTCTTTGAATCTGTTCTGAGCTTTCTCGGCCTCGGCATCCAGCCGCCAGTTCCGAGTTGGGGTAATATGCTCTCCAGCGCCCAGGATATGATCTGGACCCATCCGGGGCTTTCTATCTATCCCGGCTTTTTTATCTTCATTACCGTGATCGCCTTTAACCTGCTTGGCGACGGGTTGCAGGATATGATGTCGCCGGATGACCCGGACATATAAAGCTTTTCAGTGCGAATTTCTGTGCACACCCCATAAGGGGGATGTTACCGTTGCCCGCCCGAATGAGGGAAAAGTGATTATGAATAAATTCAGGCTTTTAGAAGAATGAACCAAAAGAAACAGGCCACAGGCGAGAACACAGGAGAAATCACCGGCGAAAACACCGGCGCTAAGGTTGTCCCCGTTATCCTTTCGGGTGGGTCCGGGACGCGGTTGTGGCCGATGTCGCGGGAGCTTTATCCCAAACAGCTTCTCCCTCTGGTATCGGAGAAAAGCCTGCTTCAGGACTGTCTGTCCAGGGTTTGCAATCGCCAGCTCTTTTCACCACCATTAATCATCTGCAACAGCGAGCATCGCTTTATCGTCGCCGAACAATGCCGCGAAATATCCGTTTCGCCCGGCGCTATCCTGCTTGAACCTGTCGGTCGCAATACCGCCCCGGCGGTTGCCGTCGCCGCCCTTAAACTGGCTGAAATCGCGCCCGACAGCCTGATGCTGGTCCTGCCATCGGATCAAGACATCCGGGCCGATGATAAATTTATTGAAGCCATCACCACCGCCTGTGCCGCCGCCAAAGATGGCGCGCTGGTCACTTTCGGCATCGCACCCCAGCGGGCCGAAACCGGTTATGGCTATATCCGCCAGGGCAAAGCCTTACCAGATACGCCAGATGTATTCCTCGTTGATCGCTTTGTTGAAAAACCGAACCGGGAAACCGCCGAGGGCTATATCAAGGAAGGGAACTGGTTCTGGAACGGCGGTATTTTCCTGTTCAGCACCCAAGCCTACCTTGATGAACTGGAACGCCTGCAACCCGACATGCTTGCAGCCTGCCGGAGCTCTCTAAAGGCATCTGAACAGGATCTCGACTTTACCCGCCTTGAGGAAACCGCCTTTGCCCGCGCGCCATCACTCTCTATCGACTATGCGGTGATGGAACACACCGACAAGGCCGCTGTGGTTCCCGTGGATATGGGTTGGAATGATGTCGGCTCCTGGGCGGCGCTATGGGACATCGCAGACAAGGATGGCAACGGCAATGTAGTGCTTGGCGACGTCATCACCCATGAGGTCAAGAATGCCTATCTGCGCAGCGACAAACCACTGCTCGCCGTTATCGGACTTGAGGATGTGGTGATTGTCGCCGATGACGATGTGGTTCTGGTTGCGGCAAAGGAACAAGCCCAGGACGTTCGTGAAATCGTCGCCCGCCTGAAGGCCGATGGGCGACCGGAACCGATCACACATTCCCGTGTCTATCGCCCCTGGGGCTTTTACCAATCCATCGATGCCGGGGATCGTTTCCAGGTCAAGCGGATCACCGTCAATCCCGGTGCCCGACTCTCTCTACAAAAACACCACAAGCGGGCCGAGCACTGGGTTGTCGTCAACGGCACGGCGCGGATTACCCGTGGCGAAGAGACTTTCGATCTCAAGGAAAACGAATCTACCTATATTCCACTTGGAATCGTGCACCGGCTGGAAAACCCGGAAAAGACCCCGCTCAACCTTATCGAGGTGCAATCGGGTGAATATCTGGGTGAGGACGATATCGTGCGGCTTGAGGATTCCTACGGTCGCGAATGACAGAAAACATGATTGCTCTGCATAACCCTGTGGGTAAGCTTTGAAACATAGTGTAACAATTTGAAACACTTTTAATTTATTGTTTTATAATCAATCGGTTTCCGATCAGATAATTTTGCGGATAAAGTTATCCACAGGCTGTGAATAACTTTAGTTAAAAAAAGTCGGTGAAGGGGCCAGATCAATGAAAGGCCGCGACAAATATTGAGAGAATATTGAGAAATAAGCGTGTATTTTTTTAACGATGTAACTGCCCTTAGCTTAAGGGGCGCCGAATAATCAGGAATCACAATCAGGACCCGACGATGGATTACGAAAAGTTTTTTTCCGACAACCTTGCCGGCCTGAAGACGGAAGGCCGCTACCGGGTCTTTGCCGATCTTGAACGCATGGCCGGAAACTTTCCCAAGGCGCTGAATTACCGAGGCGACAAGGTTGAGGAAGTCACGGTCTGGTGCAGCAACGATTATCTTGGCATGGGACAGCATCCCAAAGTCATTGATGCCATGATCGAGGCCATTGAGCGGGATGGTGCCGGCGCCGGGGGAACGCGCAATATTTCAGGCACCAACCATTACCATGTCCTTCTGGAGCGCGAGCTTTGCTACCTCCACCGCAAGGAAGCCGCGCTGCTCTTCAACTCCGGTTATATGGCCAATGAAGCAGCACTCAGCACGCTGGGCTCAAAACTGCCCAATTGCCTGATGGTTTCCGATGAATTCAACCATGCCTCAATGATTCAGGGCATTCGCTTTTCAAAGGCCGAGAAAAAGATTTTCCGCCACAACGATGTCGCCCATCTGGAAGAAATTCTGAAAAACGAGCCCCTGGAACGTCCCAAGATCGTCATCTTCGAATCGGTTTATTCCATGGATGGAGATATTGCCCCGATCCCCGAGATTGTCGAGATCTCCGAAAAATACAACGCCATCACCTTCCTCGATGAGGTTCACGCCGTCGGCATGTATGGCGACCGGGGCGGTGGCGTCGCCGAACGCGATGGCGTCATGGACCGAGTGACGATCCTTCAGGGAACCCTGGCCAAAGCCTTCGGCACCATGGGCGGTTACATTACCGCGTCAGCAAGTCTGATTGATTTTGTGCGGTCTCACGCCACAGGGTTTATTTTTACCACCTCCCTGCCGCCAGCCGTTGCCGCGGGGGCTTTTGCCGCCCTCCATCATTTGAAATTCAGCACCGCCGAGCGCGACGGCCTACACGAGCGAGCGGCAACCCTGAAACGACGCATGAGAGAAGCAGGCCTGCCGGTGATGCCGTCGATCAGCCATATCGTGCCGCTGATGATCGGTGACCCCAAACTATGCAAACAGGCCAGTGACGAATTGTTGACCCGCCATCGGGTCTATGTCCAGCCGATCAATTACCCGACCGTGCCGCGCGGGACCGAACGGCTACGTTTCACGCCCTCGCCCCTGCATACTAACGAAATGATGGATCACTTGATCAGCTCCCTTCTCGATGTCTGGAGCCGCCTGGAGATCAAACGAGCCGCCTGACCCTAATGGGTCATAAGAGCGGGCCGGACCCTTAATGGGTCATAAGAACGGGAATAGGCGCGTCTGTCATGATGTGACGGGTAACTCCGCCAAACAGCATCTGACGAAAACGGTTATGGGTATATCCACCCATCACCAAAAGATCACCCTGCCACTGTGATACCTCTTCGAGAAGCGCCCGCCCGGCGGGGCGGCCCTTGCTGTCGATGGTTTGAGCCTGGGCTGAAACCCCATTCCAGCCCAGATAACGAACGAGACCGTCCGGCCCCTCACCATCATCCTTGTCAATAACGGAAAAGACGGTCACCTCATCGGCCCGGCGCAAAACCGGCATCGCGCCAGCGACGGCACGGGTTGCCTCAAGAGACCCGTTCCAGGCCACCGCAATTTTTCGTCCGGTTTGAACCAGCGGCCCAGGGGGAATGATCATCACTGGACGACCGCTTTCAAAAAGTGCCGTTTCAATCGTCAGGCCCGCACTAGGTTCATCATTTTTACCGGGACGACCGACAAGAATCAGGTCGGCAAGGCGGCCACGGCGGGAAACGATCTCGTCCTCACGGCCGATTTCCTCAACCCAGGCTGCCGACACGCCGTTTGAGGGCGTATCGGAAAGAGGAATCTCTCCTTCGGTGCAAAGGCTGGCGAATAATTTCTGTAATTTTCCCGACAGGGACTCCTCGTCCTTTTCAGCCGATTCCAGAATTTCCTGTATCGCCGCACCGGACATGCCCTCGCCCATATAAGGCATCGCCGTGCGAGGATCGATCCGCACATGGAGCGCCTCCACATGAGCCTCGTAGAGTTGAGCCAAACCAAAGGCCGTACGGAGTGCCCGTTCGTCGCTTTCTGTGCCGCCCAAAAGCGCAAGGATGACCTTAATCACCACTTATCCTCCCTGAAAGCCGGCACATTTCGCCGACAAATTATCTATTCTGTATATTAGACCAGACTCCGCCGGGCCTCGGCAAGGACGGCATCTGGTTTGGCCGTCGAATCAACCCGCGCCCAGGTAATTTCCCCAAGCTCATACGCCAACTGCATAAGGAGAACTTCCGGGGTCGCATCCGACGCATCTCGTGTGCGGGCCTCCAGACGGCGGGTCATTTCAGCAACCGGCGTCTGGAGCCAAAATCCCGAAAACGGCACTCCGGCGTTGCGAGCCAATTCACAAATAGCCTCACGCTCATCGGGTCGAGCGAAAACAGCATCAACAATAACGCTGTACCCGGCCTTTAAGGCCAATCCCGCCCGATTTAAGATTATGTCGTAAACCCGCCGGGAGCTTTCCTGGCTATACTCGTCTGGGGGCAACCGGGTCAGCGCGTCGACACCGACCATCTCCTTTCGGATCACATCGCTACGTAAAATCACCGCCCCCGGCCTAGGATTAAGTTCAGGCGCCAGCCGACGGGCCAGTGTCGTCTTGCCACTGCCCGACAAACCACCGACAGCAATAAGGCGGGGGAGCGGCGGGCTGAGAAAATCTACAGCCAGAGAAAGATAGGCGCGAGCCTCGGCAAACAGCTCTTTTGCCTTGTCCGCTTGCAATTGGCTTTTTGCTGAATCAGCACCGGTATGGGCACGTATTCCCGCCCGGCAGGACAAAAAAAGCGGCAGGGCGGCAAGGCCCCGCAACTGGTCCTCAGGCGAAAAAATTGTCCCCAGATACCCGTTCAATAGTCTGTTGGCGTGAGAATGAAGCCCACGATGTTCAAGGTCCATCAGCAGAAAGGCGAGATCATACAAAATATCGATATTGGAAAAGGCATCGGAAAATTCGATCGCATCAAAAAGGGTCGGGCGACCCTTAAAAAGACAAATATTGCGCAAATGGAGATCACCATGGCAATGGCGCACCCAGCCCGCCGCGCCGCGCTCATTCAGCAAGCCCTCGACCTGGTCGAATATATCGGCCGATCTTTTCGCCAGATCGCCCGCCACCGCCTGATCGAATATATCCTTACCGTGATCGGCCAAACGGGTGGACGTTTCCGCCAGGGTTTCGGCTATACCCAAGGCAGAACTGGACAAATGGCGAGGTTCTGCCCGACAGTGAAAGGCGGCGATTTCCCCGGCCAGACAATCGACTAATTCATCCTTCAATTCCCCCGCCATGGCCAGGGCATCAAAAAGGCCTGCCTGATCGAAACGGTGCATAACCACCAGCCAGTCGACGACTTCTCCCTTGCCACCGAGTTCGAATGCGCCGTCTGGTTGGCGTGTAACAGCCAGAATCCGCTCGTATAGATCCGGTGCCGTCCGTTTGTTGACCGCCAATTCCGCAGCACAATAGCGCTGGCGCAACTCAAGGGTCGAAAAATCCAGATAGGGGAATTTAACCGCTTTCTTCAGCTTGTAGACATGATCACCAGCAAGAAATATGGCTGAAATATGGGTGTCGAGCCGTTCTACATCTTGCACCCCAGCCCCATAGGATGAGGGATTGGAGAGAAAATCAAAAACAGCGCTTTGATCCTCGACGATCATTGGCTCTTCCTCTTTGGAGTCCCTTAATCAGGGCAACAGGCTCAGTCGCCGAACTGCACCCGTTCCTCATCGACACCTTCTGGATCTTCGTGGATCAACACCTCGGCATTAGGAAAGACCTCAAGAATTTTGTGCATCACCTCTTCGGCAATTTTATGGGCCTCATTGAGGGTGATCGAACCGTCCATTTCCAGATGAAGCTGAATAAATGTCTGCAACCCACTGGAACGGGTGCGAAGATCATGAATATCACAGACATCTGGATGGGATGTGGCTATTTCCCTGATCTTCTTGCGATCCGCATCAGGCAATTCACTGTCCATAAGCAGATTAAGAGAATCACGACCGATTTTTGCCGCGCAATAGAGGATATAAAGAGCGATAACCCCCGCAATCACCGGGTCAATGAAGGTCGACCCCATATAATCAGACGCAACCAGCGCCAGAATAACGCTGCCATTGATCAGGACATCGCCTTTGTAATGGAGCTGATCGGCGGAAATCGCCACAGAACCGGTAAGCCGGATGACGTGACGCTGAAAAAATACCAGAGCAAAAGTGACAAAGATGGAAAAAAGCATCACCGCAATGCCTTCAGGCGCATGTTCAACCACACGCTGATTGACCATATGATCGCTGGCCTCCATGAGGATGAAAATCGCCGTGCCCGTAATAAATGCCGCCTGGGCCAGGCCGGCCAATGGTTCGGCCTTGCCGTGGCCGAACCGGTGTTCCTTATCGGCTGGCTGCAGGGAATGGTGGACTGCATACATATTGATCAGCGAGGCCAGCACATCGATCATGGAATCGGCGAGGGATGAAAGGATGCTGACCGACCCGGTATAAAGCCAGGTCGCCAGTTTGACGGCGATTAACAGGCTCGCCACCAGCACGGCACAAACGGTTGCAAGCCGCATCAGCCGGGCATGCTTTGGGGACATCCGGGACGTATCTACATTGAAATCATCACCGTGCATCGAACTTTAAACTCCTCTTCGCGACTTTACGCCGCATCCTCAGGGGTAAAGCGGAGTGACTTTCCAGTCTTCACCTTGACGATCATACACGACCCGCTCGTGAAGACGAAAAGAGCGCCGTTTCCAAAATTCAATCCGTGACGGGATAAGGCGGAACCCAGACCAATGCGGCGGACGGGGAATCGAACCAATGCCGAATTTAGCGGTAAATTTAGCGACTTTTTTCTCCAGCCCAAGCATCCCCTCAAGCGGACGCGACTGATCCGACGCCCATGCCCCGATCTGACTTAAACGGTCGCGGGTGGCAAAATAGGCATCGGCTTGCGATTCAGAGACGGGTTCAACAGCGCCCTCAACCCGCACCTGCATATTCGTTGAATCCCAGTAAAAACAGAGAGCAGCTTTAGGATTTTCTGACAGCTCCAGACCTTTCCGGCTTTCCAGGTTGGTGAAAAAATAGAACCCCTCCGGTGCTGCCTTTTTCAGTAACACCATCCGCACCGAGGGCGCGCCTTCCCTGGTCGCGGTGGCCAGAGCAACAGCGCGTGCCCCTTCGGGTTCGGTTTTTTCAGCTTCAGCGAACCAAGCCTGGAACTTAGAGAGGGGATCGTCTTTATCCGTCTTGTTCATTCACTTGACCGGTGCAATGTGTCAGAATACGCCTATTCTGTTACATCGCGGCACCTGCCCCCGGCAACCTTTTTTAACCCGATCCGGCCCCCTTTCATTCAGAGACAAGCATGGCTCAATTAAAAAAAATCATCCCCCTCCTCAGCGCCATCCTGATGTTGACGGCCTGTGAAGAGCTGACCGGCCCCCAGGGCACCCTTGGAGCAATTCTTGGTGGCACCGCTGGCGGCGTGATCGGGGCAGAAGTTGGTGGCAGCCCCCAGGCGATCGCCGCAGGAGTCATCCTCGGCGGCCTGATCGGTGGTGCCATCGGCAACTCGCTGGATCAGATGGATCGTCAATATATGGCTGAAACCGCCCAGGAATCTCTTGAATCTTCGCCAACCGGTGAGGCCCTGGCCTGGCAGAACCCCGATAACGGACATAGGGGCAGCTTGACCCCGATAAAAACGTTCAGAACCAAAGACGACGTTTATTGTCGTGAGTTTCACCAAACCGTCACCATTAATGGACAGTCTGAGCTTGCCTCAGGCACGGCCTGCCGTCAGAGCGATGGCACTTGGAAAATCATCAAGTAACCCCTGCAGCGCGATACTTTTTCGTAAAACCCGGAGTTTCAGCCATTTTCTTAGCCCAAAAGGCCACCGGATGGCTTTGCCCGGCCAAATCTTTCGTGTAGGATGCGGCGCGTTGAACCTCACCTTTTCATCTTGAGGATATAGATGAACGATCACAGTCCGCTCATGGCCGGAAAAAAAGGCCTGGTCATGGGTGTTGCCAATGACCGCTCCATTGCCTGGGGCATTGCCAAAACACTGGCCGATCACGGTGCCGACCTGGCCTTTACGTACCAGGGCGAGGCGCTGGAAAAGCGCGTGCGCCCGTTGGCCCAATCCGTCGGCTCAGAACTTCTCCTGCCTTGCGATGTCGCCGAGAACGGCAGCACAAAAGCGGTCTTTAGCGCATTAAAAAAAGAATGGGGCGAGATCGACTTTCTGGTCCATGCCATCGCTTATTCCGACAAGGAAGAGCTCAAAGGCAGCTACATGGATACCAGCCGGGAAAATTTCCTCAAAACCATGGATATCTCCTGTTACTCCTTCACCGAAGCCTGCCGCCACGCAGCCGCTATCATGTCTGAGGGTGGCAGCATGTTGACCCTAAGTTATTACGGCGCCGAAAAAGTGGTTCCCCATTATAACGTCATGGG
>JABJES010000089.1 GCA_018663165.1 Rhodospirillaceae bacterium | reverse complement strand
GCTTTCAAGGCCAGCTCGATGTCGTAGCGGGCCCCTTCGTCCGAAGGCAGCATCTTCCAGTCGGCCACCGCCTGTTCCCAGGCGGCACCCTTGGGGGCCATCGGGCGACCCTTAAGATACTCGAAAGTGGTTTCGTCCGGGGCGATGAGACCGGCCCGCGCACCTGCCTCAATCGACATGTTGCAGACCGTCATGCGGCCTTCCATGGAAAGATCACGGATCGCCTTGCCGGCATATTCAATGACATGACCGGTGCCGCCAGCGGTGCCGATCTTGCCGATGATGGCGAGCACCATATCCTTGGCGGTAACACCATTAGGCAGGTCACCCTCGACGGTGATCCGCATATTTTTTGCCGGCGACTGGATCAGGGTCTGGGTGGCCATTACGTGCTCTACCTCAGAGGTACCAATGCCGAATGCCAAAGCGCCGAAAGCGCCGTGGGTGGATGTGTGGGAATCGCCGCAGACGATGGTCATTCCGGGCAGGGTAAAGCCCTGCTCGGGGCCGATAATATGGACGATGCCCTGGCGGATATCGCTGGTCGGAAAATAGTTGATGCCGAATTCGGCGCAGTTCTTTTCCAGGGTTTCCACCTGGATTCGGGATTCTTCGTCGGCAATCCCCTGGCTGCGGTCTGTCGTTGGCACATTATGATCGGCTACCGCCAGAGCTGCTTGAGGACGATGGATTTTGCGGCCGGTATTGCGCAAGCCCTCAAAGGCCTGGGGGCTGGTCACCTCATGGATGAGTTGGCGGTCGATATAGATCAGGCAACTGCCATCTTGCGCCTGATCGATAAGGTGGCGCTGCCAGATTTTATCAAAAAGGGTTTGTGGCTGGGGCATGACAAAAAATCTTGGAAGGGGCAAAACCTTGAAGTGATGGCTCTGCCGGGCGGTTTCAAGAAAACGGTTTAGAGGCGGTTGGCAAGCTGTCCCGCCCTGCCGATCAGCAGGACGGGGGCCTGAACTCTGTTATTCGGCGTCTTTCTCGGCTTTGGTTTCCTTAGCCGGGGCTTCTGTGGATGCTGCCGTTTCAGTTGGAACATCCATGTCCGAGGCGACGGCGATGTTCTTGTCACCCTTCGTCTGAAAGCCTGTTTTTTCGACGATCCGTGCCCGTTTGCCGGTGCGGCCGCGCAGGTAATAGAGCTTGGCCCGGCGGACCCGACCGTGGCGGACGACTTCAATTTTTTCAATACGTGGGGAATGGAGCGGGAATACCCGCTCAACGCCTTCGCCATATGACACTTTGCGTACGGTGAAAGATGAGTTGAGGCCACCATTCTTGCGGGCGATGCAGACGCCTTCAAAAACCTGGACACGTTCCCTTGTGCCTTCGACCACCTTGATGTGGATCTTCAGGGTGTCGCCGGCGGCAAATTTGGGAATTGCTTCTTTCCCTGCGGCCAGTTTTTCAACCTGTTCGTTCTCGATCTCTTGAATCACATTCATAGTTCTCATCCTTACAATCAATTTCGCTGGCAATTCTGCCGGCAACCTCGCGGGCGCTACTCTCTCTGCCCTGGCAGGCCTTGCCTTAACGTTCTTTGTTTTTATCTCGTTTGCTTAATCTCGTTTGTCTAATCTCGTTTTGCGCAGATATGCCTGCCACAGATCATCTCGTCTTTCTTTCGTCGCCGCCTCTGCCTGTTTCAGGCGCCAATCCCGGATTTCCTTGTGGTTTCCGGACAAGAGAACCTCGGGGGCCGCGCGGTCTTGCCAGACCTTGGGGCGGGTATAATGGGGATATTCCAGTAATCCCCGCTCAAAACTTTCTTCTTCCAGCGTCTCGGCACTGCCGAGAATGCCGGGTTGTAACCTGACACAGGCGTCAATTAAGGCAATTGCCGCCGGCTCGCCGCCCGAAAGAACGTAGTCGCCGAGGCTGATTTCCTCGACCTTGTGCTCTACCAGCACTCTTTCATCGACGCCTTCAAATCGTCCACACAACAGGACGACTTCTTTTTCCGCCGCCAGCGCCTTGACGCGATCCTGCGTTAAAAGGCTGCCACGGGGCGAAAGATATATCACCGGTCCGTCGCACTGTCCCCCGGTTTTCTCAGCCAGAGAGTCGATTGCGGCACTAACTACATCGGGCCGCAGGACCATTCCCGGTCCGCCGCCAAAGGGGGCATCGTCCACGGTGCGGTGTTTATCGCGCGCAAAATCGCGAATGTCCACCGTTTCTAGCGCCCAAATCCCATCTTTTAGCCCTTTTCCGGCCAGGGAATAGGCCAGAGGCCCTGGAAACATCTCGGGAAAGAGCGTCAGAACCCTCGCCGTCCATGGAGCAAGACACTGATTCTTAACCATTTTCTTCCCCTTCCGGGGGCTCGGTCTCTCCCTCAAGCTCCTCGGGCGGGGTGACGACAATGCGGCTGCCGGCAAAGTCCACTTCCGGCACGGCGTCGCGGGTGAAGGGGATGATTATTGCGTTGCCGCCCTTTTCCTCAATCTCGATCATATCGCCAGCGCCATAGTTCTGGACGGCCTTGATAACGCCAAGGGGCGTGCCGTCGGCCAGAACCGCATCGAGGCCGACAAGATCGCAGTAATAGTACTCCTCTTCGGCAAGGACCGGCAGAACCGTGCGGGGGACGAAAAGCTTCACGCCCTTAAGAGCCTCGGCGGCATCACGATCATTGATGCCCTTGATCAATGCCCGCACCGCACCCTTGGCCGTTCCCGTGACGGTAAGGGTGAAATGCCGCTTGCCACTTTCGTCGCTGACATCGCCATAGGCCGCCACATCGACGGGGTCCGCGGTAAAGCTCTTAATGCGAACCGCCCCGCGGACACCATAGGGGCCGGAAATGACGCCGATACAGATATGTTCGGAAGCCATTGTTTACTGCCCTTTATTCTGTCGATTGCCGTCCTGGAAACTTCCAGGGGGCTATTCGGATTTTGCCTCTTCCTCAGCCGGAGCAGCTTCCTCAGCCGGAGCAGCTTCCTCAGCCGGAGCAGCAGCTTCCTCAGCCGGAGCAGCTTCCTTAGCCGGGGCCGCTTCCTCAGCCGGGGCCGCTTCCTCAGCCGGAGCAGCTTCCTCAGCCGGGGCAGCTTCCTCAGCCGGGGCCGCTTC
>JABJES010000091.1 GCA_018663165.1 Rhodospirillaceae bacterium | reverse complement strand
GCTGCGGCGGTCCAGCTCGGTTATCGCGCCGGTATGCTGGTGGCCGGTGCAGGTGCGCTTTATCTTTCGGTGTTTTTTGACTGGAGCCAAGTTTTTCAGGTGATGGCGGCGCTCATCCTGCCGGGAATGCTGGCGGTGCTGATTGGTCCTCGTGCCCCTGAGGATGAGGTGACAGAACCCGAGACTGGAGCCGATATATCGACCCGTATTATGGCCTGGCTCGAAACGGCGGTGGTTGAGCCTTTCGCCGATTTCATGGCCCGCCCCGCCTGGGGGATGATTCTGGTTTTTATCCTGCTGTATAAACTTTCCGACGCCATTGGCGGCGTGATGGCCAATCCGTTCTATGTGGAAATGGGTTTTTCGGCGGCAGAAATTGCCAGCGTCAGCAAACTTTTCGGTACCATCGCCACCTTGACCGGTGTCGTGCTGGGGGGGCTGACCGTCGCCCGCTTCGGTCTCTTGCCGGCGCTTTTGATCTGCGGGGTGCTGCAAGGGGTCTCTAATCTGATGTTCGCGGCTCAGGCCGTGATTGGCCATGATGTGAGTTTTTTGATCGCCACCATTGGTATTGAAAACCTGTCAGGCGGCATGGGGGCGGCGGCTTTTGTCGCCTTTCTCTCGAGCCTGTGCAATGTCGCCTATACCGCCACCCAATATGCTCTTTTGTCTTCGTTTATGGCCTTTGGGCGCACCGTGCTGTCGGCACCGGGGGGCTGGCTGGCAGACCATTTCGATTGGGTAACATTTTTTGTGTTGTCAACATTTGCCGCCCTTCCCGGTCTTCTTGTCCTGCTCTGGCTGATGGGGCGTGGAATCCTAAATAAGTCAAAAAAATCAAAAGGTTAGGTGGCGACGTCAGGGGCGGAATCAGGCCTCTGAAAGGGCCGTTTCAAGGGCCTTTTCCACTGCCTCAACAGGGATCATTGCCATCTCTTCGCCGCCCCTTCCAGCCTCGTAATCCTGGGCTTTCAGGATCGTCAGGCGGCGGGTGCAGGGGCTGAATTTTTCCGGTGGTGTGGGGCCAAAAAGCGAAATCAACGGAATATCGGCGGCGGCCAGCATGTGGCCGATGCCGCAATCCCCCGCGACCCCGGCGTGGCAGCGTTCGGCCACGGCGATGGTGAAATCCGGCGCAATGCCATAGACCTTGTTATCCTGAAGGGGAAAAAGCGCCTGGGGCAATGCGGCCCCGAGGGCGGGGCGCCAGTCGGCCTCATCGGGGCCGAGAAAAAAGACCGGTATATGGCCTTTTTCCGCCATCAGTTTTGCCAGCGTAATGAAATTTTCCAGGGGCCAGCGTTTATGCTCACCACCCGCTCCTGGTGCCAGCGCGATATAGCCCGCGCCTTTGCCGGGTTCAGGCAGATCGGCGAGGGCGGCATCGCGCGCATCCATGGCCAGATCAAGGGCACCACTGGAATCGGCCGAGGCCCCACTTGCGGCCTCAACAAGATCAAGCATCTGGCGGATCATGGCGGCTGGTTTTTTTTCTCGTTTTATGAATGGCTGACGATCAGAGAAAAGATAATTTGCTGCTCCTGAGACAAAGACCTTATGGGCAATGCGGCGCAAAATCAGGGTGGTCAGCACCCGGCGCTGGGTATCGATAATGAGATCAAAACTACGGCCCTTCAGGGGGCGGGCGAAAAGTTGCCGCCAACGGCTGCCGATATCTGCATCCTCGATCACCTCGTCGAGGAGGCCGGTGACCAGAGGGGCCAGTTTCGAGGCATAAACCGTTTTGCCCTTGCCCGCCAGCCAGGTGATCGAGGCCGTGGGATAGGCCCGGCGCAGGGCGCGCAGAAAGGGCAGCTTCATTAACCCGTCACCGACAAGATCAAGGCCGACATAGACGAGGATGGATTGGCAGGGCGGGCGATCTGTTTTCATATCTCTTCTCTAGCATGGCGGGGCCAGCGCAAAAAGTGATCGGTTGACGGGTATCGTGCGCCCTCGCACAATCAGGGGATATTCCAAGGAGTAAGATCATGCGGATCGGCGTTCCCAAGGAGATTAAAACCCACGAATACCGGGTTGGTTTGGTGCCTTCCAGTGTTCGCGAACTGGTTCATCACGGCCATGAGGTGGGCGTCGAAACCGGCGCTGGTGCCGGCATCGGCTGTGAGGATTGGACCTATGAAGCCTCTGGGGCAACCATTGTTGAAACGGCCCAGGCAGTCTGGGCGGCCAGTGATCTTGTGGTCAAGGTCAAGGAGCCCCAGGC
>JABJES010000005.1 GCA_018663165.1 Rhodospirillaceae bacterium | reverse complement strand
CGCGGCAAACCGCCGATGCCAAGCCCGATATCGAGCCCCAACGAGCCGGTGGAAACGGTTTCGATTTCCACCACCTGCTCATTCTTGCCGAGCCTCATGATCGAGCCCTTACCGAAATTGCGCTCAATCTGGCCAAGCGCAGCCTCTAAAGCCTTGTCTTTATCCATATTATCCTTGTCTACTAAACGAATTGCGGCCTCGGCCATGATCTCTCTCCCATTTATTTCATAGGGCTGAATAGGTTTCAATGCGCTAATCTGTGCATGATTTGTTCTCATAAGCAAGAGAATATTTCAAGAACATTTGACGAAATCGCCCTAAAATCGTTCCACAAGGGAAATGGTGGAACAAAAGAATGTCGTTAAACAAGAGCATATTAGCAGGGCGTATAGAGACGT
This sequence comes from Rhodospirillaceae bacterium, assembly GCA_018663165.1. GTDB lineage: Bacteria > Pseudomonadota > Alphaproteobacteria > UBA11136 > UBA11136 > JABJES01. The sequence continues at coordinate 15,252 of JABJES010000005.1, read as the reverse complement.
ATAGAGACGCATAGAGAGGGTATTTAGAGCACCTCAGAAGCTTCTACGCCGTGTTTCCAGGCCTTATTCAGAGATCACTTCTTTAACCTTTCCCGCCAACTGCTCAAGGTTGAAAGGCTTGGGCAGAAAATGGATATCAGCGGAGCGATCAAGCACGTTGCGGAAGGATTCCTCGGCATAGCCTGAAATACAGATCACCTTCATCCCCGGCCGATTACCCCGGATCCATTCGATCAGCGCCGGACCATCCATATCAGGCATAACCACATCCGTAATCAGGAGGTCTATCGGATCATCAGTGCGGCGGATAAGCTCAATCGCCGTGTTGCCACTGCGCGCCTCAAGCACGTTGTAGCCCTTGTTACGAAGCGCCCGGGCTGAAAACAGCCGCACCGCATCCTCATCCTCAACAAGAAGAATGGTGCCGACCCCGGTAAGATCGCGCGCCGGCAGCGCCTCACTCTTGTCAACCGGCGGCGCGGTCTCGGCACCCGCGACCAGGTGATGTTGAGGCAGCAAAATGGTGAAAACAGACCCCTTGTCCGGTGAGCTTACAACCGAAATGAAACCATCCGCCTGCTTGATAATGCCAATGACGGTGGAAAGGCCAAGGCCGGTTCCCAGGCCGACCTCCTTGGTCGAGAAGAAAGGATCAAAAATGCGCTCCATAACGCCCTTGCTCATCCCCTCCCCGGTATCGCTAACCTCAAGGCGAATATAGTCACCAGCGGGAAGGGTTTCCGTGCCAAGCCGTTCAGGTGAAGCAAAAGAAACGTTTTCAGTGGAAATCGACAGGACGCCACCACCGTCCATGGCATCACGGGCATTCACCGCCAGATTGACAATTACCTGTTCGAGCTGGCCCTGATCTGCCTTCACCAGGCCGAGATTGCGGCCATGGGAAATCTTCAGTTGAATGGTCTCACCGATCAACCGGCGCAGGAGATGGGAGATATCGACCAGAACCTCGGTAACGTCGAGCACCTTTGAGCTAACCGTTTGCTGGCGCGAAAAGGCAAGAAGCTGTCGGACCAGATTAGCCGCCCGGTTGGCATTCTGTTTAATCTGCATGATATCGGCAAAAGATTGCTCGCCGGGTCGGTGACGCTGAAGCAAGAGGTCGCAAAACCCGATCATCGCCGTCAGCAGATTGTTGAAATCATGGGCGATACCTCCGGCAAGCTGACCGACCGCCTGCATTTTCTGGGACTGGGTGAACTGGATCTGAAGGTGTTTAAGCTCGGTCGTATCAAGACCGTGAATAATGAGCCCCGTCAGATCGCCGTCATCATCCTCCAAGCGGCTGGCGAAGAATGAGGCAACTCGTAGCGGAGTATCTTTTTCGCCATCGCCCAAGGTCACCTCGATTAGAGACCCCTCCTCAATACTATCGAGAGTATTAGCCAGCAATTGCTCGATCTTGGGGCGCTCTTCATCAATGATGAGATCAGCGAGAAGACCACCGGTCACATCACCACCACCATCGGCGACAAGCTTACGAAAGGCCTGATTGCATTCGACGATTTGCCCAGAAAGATCAAGCTGAGCGATGCCGCCGGGTGCCGCATCAAAGAACCTCTGAAAACGATGCACGGATTGTCGCAGAGCCCGTTCCAGCTCCCGCTCACTGGTAACGTCGTGAACCACGGATCGAGTAGTGAGCTGGTTTTCCAGACCGAGAACGCAATTCTGGCTGATCTGGACCTGAAGCACCCTGCCTTGATGACCGCAGAACGAAACGTTTTCATGCTGGACAATCGTCGAAGGGAAAGCCGTGTCTTTTGAATCCTGGCCTGAGGGATCGTAAGGTGCAGTTTGCGGCGGCAAGGTGGAAACAACGAAGTCATGAAGATAAAAATCGCCGCCGATAACTTCTTCAGGCGTGGTACCCAGCCAGTCGGCAAGAGTCTTGTTGATGAAGATGAATTGTCCATCACCATCTACCGAATAAAACCCCACCGGAGCACTCTCGACAAACTCGAAAAGTGCCTCCTGGTCATTACGCAATCGCTCTTCAATCAACAATCGCTCGGTGATGTCCTCGATACTCCACATCACATAACCAAGACGCTCGGGAATGGAATAGACCCCGACAGACAGCCACTCGACTTGTCCCTGTGGCTGCGTCAATTTGAGGTCAACGCTTTGAGAGCCGCCTGTAGAAACTGCCGCCTGCAAGCTTTTCATGGCGCGGGAAGTCGCCGCGTCACGGGCAATGTACTTAAATAAAACATCCAGGTAGTTTTCAGCCTCAGGATTGAACTTTTGAACAAACATGGCGTTGGCAAAAATCGTCTCTCCACCAGGACCAACGATCAGGCGCGGATGAGGGAGCCCCTCTAAAGCCTGATTGAGAAGATCGCTTTCAAGCTGAGCCCGAAGATTGGCGTGCCAGCTCAAATAGATTACCAGCGCCGAGATCAATAAAAATATTACAAGACTGCTAAAAACGACCCAAAAACCAAGGCCCACCTCCCTTTCAACAAAGGCGAGAAGCACAAGAAGGACAACGGCAATCAGACTCTGAATGGCCGCCGGCATCCATAACGGCAGCTCAACCCTGTTCAGAAACTTTCTTACTTTGACAAAATACTGGCGCCACAAAGGCATCGCCCAATAGCCTCCTTGATTTTTCCAACTCTCGGCAATCTAACATGATGCTGGCTCTCGATGAGGAAAAAGCCAAAAGCCACGCATCCAATGACGGGCCAGCGCCGTCAATTCATAAAGCGGTTCTTGACCTTGTAGACATAACCGATGATTTCGGCGACCGCCTTATAGTGTTCTTCTGGAATTTCCTCATTGATTTCAACACCGGCGAAAAGCGCCTGGGCAAGCGGCGGGTTTTCGACAATGGTAATGTCGTGTTCCTTGGCAACCGCGCGGATACGCAAGGCCACCTCATCGGCTCCCTTAGCGATACAAAGCGGTGCCTCCATCGTGAGCTGATCATACTTAAGGGCGATGGCGAAATGAGTCGGGTTGGTAATCACCACATCTGAATCCGGCACCTCCGCCATCATCCGCTGGCGCGCCCGCTCAGCCCGGATCTGCCTAAGGCGGCTTTTCACCATCGGATCGCCTTCTGACTGCTTGTATTCGTCTTTGATCTCCTGCTTGGACATACGCATCTGTTTCATAAACTGGAATTTCTGATAGGCAAAATCGAGACCTGCAATGACCGTGACGATAGAGACAACCCCGATCAACAGCTTGATAGCGAGTTCATGGATAAGGCCCAAAACATCAGGCAAGTCCATCTGCGGCACCAGGGCCAGCTTATCGAACTCCGGCAGCATCATAACCGTGCCGACGGTGGCAACGATGGAGAGCTTGAGGATTCCCTTAAGGAATTCCATGATCGAATTGAGGGAAAACATCCGCTTCAACCCCTTGAGAAGGGAAATCTTTTCCAAGGATGGTTTTATTTTTTCGACCGAGAAAATGAGGCCGTGCTGGAGCAATCCCGTCGCCAAGGCAACAGCAATCATGAAAATAATTGGCACGAGCATGATCTGCATCATGGACAGAACAAGCCCCTTCATGAGGCCGCGAAGATTAGCAAAATCGGCAGGAAGCTGGCCCGGCGATTCGATAAAGCGGGAAAGAAGCTCAGAAATATTCCGCATCATGCCCGGCACATACATCATTATCAGGAGCGTACCAGCGGTGATGATGAGCCAGTGGTTGACCTCACGCGAGGTCGCAACCTGACCCTTTTTTCGCCCTTCAGAAAGGCGTTTTTGTGTTGGATCTTCTGTTTTTTGTGAGTCGTCTTCGCCTTCAGCCATTCCCTTGCTCCAGTATCATGAAGCCGGAAAAAACACTCTCGAAATAAGCAATCCACAGTGTCAGACCGGCACCGAATGTAAAGGCCAGAACGAACATACCCAGGGCGACCTGGACAGGGAGAACGATAAAGAAAACCTGGACTTGCGGCATCAGACGACCAAGCAGGCCCAACCCCAGATAAAAGATGAGCCCCATGACCAGAAATGGTGCGGCGATCCGTATGGACATGGAAAAACTGTCTGAGATAACCCTTGATAAGACCTCGGAAAATTCTCCAAACGGCAGAGGCGCGCCCGGCGTGAACAATGTGTAACTGTCAACAAGCGCGTGGATGAACATATAATGCAGATCGGTTGTGAAAATCATCAACAGGCCGGTAATGGTCAGAAAAGCACCAAACAAAGCACCCTGAGACTGAGAGACAGGATCCTTGACAAAGGCGTTGGCCAGCCCCGCCTGATAGGCGATCACCATGCCGGCGACCTGAAGCGTTGAAAGCAGAAAGCGAGCAACGGCACCGATGAATAAACCGATGATAATTTCCCCAATAAGCAGCAATAAGAGATGAATAAAATTCCCCGGCATCGGCGGAAGATAAGGCGAGGCCAGCGGCGTTATCACCAGAGAAATAGCGATCGCCAACATCAGGCGGAAACGAGGATTAACATAGGGCTCGCCGTAACCTGGAAGCAGCATCAGAGCCGAACCCATACGGGAAAAAACCAGGAAAAGAGCGAAAATATCCGTCTGGAAGAGTTCCGCCAGCATGCCGCTTTAACTTAAGGTAACGATGCGGCTGTAAAGCTGTTCCGTCATCAGTGTCAGTGTTGCCAGCATGTAGGGAAGGAACACCAGCACCGATAGAAAAATAACAAGAATCTTGGGAACAAAGGCCAACGTCATTTCCTGAATTTGAGTCAGGGCCTGAAACAAGGAAACGATCAAGCCGACGATAAGCGCGATGAGCATGATCGGCGCGGCGATCTTCAAGACGGTGATAACCGCCTCACGGGCAATATCAAGAACGATGACAGTATCCATGCTGCTGGGCCTAAAGCGGCATACGAATGATTTCCTGATAGGCTTGAATCACCTTGTCACGAACCGCGATAATCGTCTGCAGGGTCAGCTCGGCCTCGGTAACAGCCGTCACCACGTCGGTGAGGTCGGCCTTACCAGCAAGCGCCTGCATGCTCAGCTTTTCGCTTTTATCGCCAATCTCGACCGCTGCTACTGCAGCGTCCTTTACCAGAGAGGCAAAATCGCCAGCGGGATTTTTTTCTCGCGCTTCGTTGCCGGTAAGCGCCTTGGCGGCGCTGGTGTAGGCGTTAATGGCGTTGGTGACATTGAGAGGCATGATTTCAAACTCCCTATATCGGGAAATCAATTAAAACACGGATGCTCAGGCTTAACGTAGTAAATCGACGGTTTTCTGAAGCATCGATTTTGATATTGTAAGCGCATTCAGGTTCGCTTCATAGCTTCTCTGTGCTTCTTTCATATCCATCATTTCGATCAGGCCGCTGACATTTGACGTCTGTACAAAGCCTTCGGCGTTGGCAGCCGGATGAGAGGGCAAATAACGCTCACCGAAATCCGAATTATCTTCCACAATATTCTTGACCCGCACGGTATTAACACCGATTTCACGGTCGAGCTTATTCTGGAAAGTAATCAGCTTGCGCCGATAGGGAACGCCCCCCGGCTCATCGGCAACGGAATTGGCATTCGCCATATTCTCGGAGATAACCCGGACGCGAACCCCCTGAACCTTCATCCCGGCGGCGGAAATAGCGAGTGAATCTGTTAAATCGGACATCTGCTCTCCCTTTCAGCCTCTGTCACCCTAGCGGCGACCGAGGGATTCCCTATACATGGCAACATATTTCTTCATCAGATTGAGAGTCAGGTCATAATCCGTGGCGTTTTCCGACATTCTGACCATCTGATCCTCGATGGAGACCGAATTTCCAGAAACAGCGGTATCGTAATTATCCTTTTCTGAAATCTTATGGCCAGCCAGATCAACCCCTGAGGACTGTGAATGGTCGGAAAAATGTGCCGGGTTGGTGGCAGAGACGTTCATCTTCAGGCTATTGCCTTTCAACAGGGATTTGAAATCCTGAGGGGCAAGATCCCGGGCCTGATAGCCCGGTGTGTCGGCATTGGAAAGGTTCTTGGCCAGAACGCCTTGACGTGCGCCAAGCCAGTCCAGCCGTCCAGACATCATCTTAAAAATCGGAAGGTTGCTCAGGTCCATTGTTTTTTCCCAGTTTACAAGGGTCAGGTAGGCAAAAACCTACCGCCAAGTCTCTCTCTCCATAAGGAATTTGCAATTCCCGTGCCACTGCCACCTCCCGAATTGCAGCGTGACAAACGTCTCGTAAAAACGTCCTGTGCAAGGGTAAGTATGCTAGTCTATCCTTAAGAAAGCGTGAATACCCCTGTCCTAAGTATTATCTTCCTAGACAGCCAACGGCGAAAGACGAACCGAATGCTCTATCTGACGCGAAAAGTCGGTGAATCCATCATCATAAACGATACGATTGAGGTGAAAGTCATCGAAGTTAGGGGAAAAACCATCAAACTGGGCTTCACTTACCCCCCCGAAGTTTCTGTCCTGAGGCAGGAATTGCACGAAAAAATTCAAGCAGAAAACCGCGCCGCCGCAGGCACCAGGGAATCCCTTGTCGAAGCTCTTAAATCTAAAGGCTAAGATTTCTTCTGTTATTTATTAAAAGACTTAAACTTATTTTTAACCCTGTTTCGTATTATTATGACGACCTGAAATACATCTCAAATAACTAGAATGGTTATAGTCTTGGCAGACCGCCCTCAATCAGACAAAGCTGCAAAATCGCCGATCGCCATCGCGCTCAGCAGCGACAGTGTTAACGGCGACAATGAGAGCCTGTCACCACCGCGCATCGTCGCCAAAGGCCGTGGTGCAATCGCCGAACAGATTCTAAGACTAGCCTTCGATCACGGGATCAAGGTGCGGAAAGACGCCGATCTTGTTGAAATTCTCGACGCTCTTGAAATCGAAAGCGAGATTCCCCTGGAAGCCTTCGCTGCAATTGCCGAGATTCTGACCTATGTTTATCGCGCCAACGGGCGCAAGGATTTCCCCTCCCCGGATCTTGGAGATGGACCTTCTCCAGATTCCGGCAACCCCGCCCTCCAGTAAATAACTTAGTCCGAAAAAAAACAGTGACTGACGCCAACACCATAAAACTCAGGATCACAACCCTGTCTCGCTCCATCGAAACCGCCTGCGCCGCGATTGATGAGAATGCTGAGATTAATCTTTCCGGCGTTGAAACCGCCGTCGAGGAGATTTGCAGCGAAATAGCCAGTCTGCCCCCCGAAGAGGGAGAGAGCCTAAAAGACAGCCTGATCCTTCTCACTGACAATATCGACAAAATGGACAACAAGCTGAAAGCTGTTCAGGAAGGACTATCGACCGAAATCGGGAATGTCACTGCACGGCAGCGCGCCACCAATGCCTACGGCAAGCCCCCACCCCCCAAGAACGAATAACCGTTCCCAGTGAAAGAACCTCTTTATGGAGCTTGAATCCTATCTCAAGTTTATCGTTGCGCTTCTTTTTGTTCTCGCACTCATTTTCCTATTGGCCCATCTGGTCAAACGTTTTGGCATCGGGTTCCCCGGGAACCTCTCCACTGCCAGCACAAAGCGCCGTCTTACCCTTATTGAGCAGATGACGCTTGATGCCAAGCGCAGGCTGGTTCTCGTCCGCCGTGATGACGTCGAGCACCTGATCCTTTTGGGGCCAAGCGCCGATCTGATCGTTGAAACCGGCATTGCCGGACAAGAATTGGATAAAGACATAAACCCATCTGCCGAAACACGCTCTGCCGAAACACGCTCTGCCGAAACAAATCTGAAAAGCGGCACATCATGAAGGTATTTCGGATAAGCGCCTTTATCGGCCTTGCTTTTGCCGCCGCGCTGACAAGTGTATTGCTCTTCTGGCCGGGCCTGGCTGCCGCCCAAGGGCTATCCCTCGACTTTGGCGACGGGCCATCCGCCACCGGTCGCATGTTTCAGATCATTATTCTCCTGACGGTTCTTTCTCTTGCCCCGTCGATCCTGATTATGACGACATCTTTTATCCGGATTGTCATCGTTCTGTCCTTTTTGAGATCGGCGCTCGGACTTCAACAGACACCGCCCAATACCGTTCTCGTCGGGCTGTCGATATTCCTGACCTTTTTCATCATGTCGACGACCTTTGAGGCGGCATATAAAAATGGCCTAGCACCCCTGATCGCGGACCAGATTACGGAAACAGAAGCCCTGGAAAGAGGTGCGGCCCCCTTTCACGAGTTTATGATCAAGCAGGTTAGGGAAAAGGATCTCGCCTTATTCATGGGCATCGCCAAGATTGATAATGTCGAGACCCCTGAAGACGTTCCCTATCGGGTGCTCGTCCCCTCATTCATTATCAGTGAATTACGCCGCGCCTTCGAAATTGGCTTTCTGCTGTTCGTGCCGTTTCTCGTCATCGATATGGTCGTCGCCTCAATCCTCATGTCGATGGGCATGATGATGCTGCCGCCAATCATCATCTCCTTGCCCTTTAAGCTCATCTTCTTTGTTCTGGTGGATGGCTGGTATCTTATCGTCGGCAGCCTGACGGAAAGCTTCAGAATTTAAACCTGAACAGGCAGGCCGAGTCTAAAATGACATTAATTGACCAACGACATCCCTGAATTCTGCAGTCGTTGCTGATAGTTGGCTATAAAAGCCTCGTATTGCCCAACTTCTTTCAGGCGCTGAGTAATGGCGGTAAGGGAATCGACCGAACCGGTTGGCTGGGTGACGACAATCCAGAAATCATCCCACAGAGGCGTATCTTTCATATCCGACGCATACCGGTCTTTTAGATAATAAAGGCCTGCGGAATTGTCACTGAGCGCCAGGGCAATCGCCCAACGCAGGATCATCTCTGGCGACACTTTATCGGATGGCGAGGCGATGGCCAAAGCAGCTTTTGCACTTTTCACATTCTCAGTTTTCTCTGCAACAACAGCTTCAGCCTCTTCCCCATCCACAGGAAGTGCGGCAGTTTCATCGGCCACCGGAATAGCCGTCACTTCCTCAGGCATCGCGATCACGGCTGGAGCCGATGGTTGAGCTTCAATTTTTTCGACAATGCTGGCCATAGACCGGGACGCAGAAGCCCACTGATGATCTGCCCAATAGATGTCAGCCCTCAATTGTTCGGCAACAAGACTTTCATCGCCTGAAATCAATACCAGGGCCTCTTTGTTACGATCGAGGTCAAAAAGGGCACGAGCCTCAAGATGAAGGCGATCTGTCGTCAAATCCCCCGGCAAGTCTTTTTCCTCCGTCGCACGAAGCGCCTTGATCGCCTCTTGAGGCTTTCTGTTAAGCAGGTTGATCAAAGCCAGTTGCATGCCGACACGAGCCTTATCAACACCTTTGAGCCGGAACTCTATCTGTTGAGAAAGAAGTCCGGCTGCCTGATCAAGAAGATCAATCGCAACCATCCGCTGAGACAGATTCTGAACCATTTTGTCACCAACCTCACCAGCCGGCGTCAACTCTCTGAACTCACGAAAAATGGAGAGCGCCTTGATCGGTGACAGTTTATCGGCTCCGCCTTCAAGAAACAGGTGGGCAAAGGCATCGCCCATCTTCTTGGCCATAAGACGGGCTCTTTCGTGCTTGGGAAAAGATGTCGCGGCCTCCTTCATGGTTTGGAGGCCTTTTTGATAATTTTCATTGCGAATGTAAATATCGCTGAGCTGCTCAAGTAAATCGAACTCAAATTCATCACCCCGCCAGGAAAAGCGCATAGCCTCCAACTGATCAGCCGCTTTCTTTTCTGAAAGCTCGCCCTGCTTCACAAGGTAATCAATTTTAGCAAATCTGGCTTTCGCCCTGCTTTCACGATTACTGCCCGCGATAACCTTATCCCACAGGGTGATCGAATTCTCTGACGCCCCTGATTCCATGAAAACCTTGCCAAGAAGGTAGGAAGCGTAATTTTCCTGGGCCGCACTGGGGCGGTTTTCACGAACGAATTGCAGGAACGACTTGGCCGACTCCAAATCGCTTGAATAATACGCCGTTTCCGCAGCGAGAAGCCCCAGCTTAATTTGAATCTGACGCGGGTAATTCTTAATTAAATCCGCCGTGGTGGAAAAACCATGGGCTGCCTTTTCCCAGTCTTTATTATGTGCCGCAAGCGCGCCGCGCCACAGAATGCCTTCCGGGTTGATCGCCAGCACAGGAGCTCCAAGACTTTCCTCTGCCTCTAAAAAACGCCCAGCCATAAACTCAGCTATGGATTTAAACAGCTTGAAATCAGGGTTGTTGATAAAGTCAGGAGCCTCGTCCTTAATCCCACTGAGTAATCCCGCAGCCTCTAAATAAAATCCATTGGCAAAATAATACTCCGCCAACCGTAGGCGCAGCGCCGGGCGTTCTATCACCGGGGCTTCGGCAATTTTACCCTGAATATCCTGACGAGCCTCACTAAACCAGGGCGAGACGCCCTTACCCCATCCACTCATATCGAGGATGGGCTCATAGCCTTCATAGCTCTCTTCCGAGGCCGTCATTAAAACAGAATCATCGAGACCTTCCGGGCGAGATGAAATGTAGAGGCCAACCGAAGAGCTGATTTCTATACCGTCCTTATCAACCCTTGTTTCCAGAGTATCGGAATAAGGCTCTATAACGACGCCCTGAGCTGTTCCGAGCAAGCGGAACTGAGCATACTCACGGGTGCCATTGATCCCTTCCCCCAAGCTCGGCACAGGAACCAAAATCAGGCTGTCGCCAACCACAGCGTCGCGGACAATGAGTTTTTGTCCGGAATCTGGAACAGGCAAAAACAGGCTTGAATCCGTCGGTGTATCCACCTGCGCCCGAATTGATATGGGAACGGTTGCGCTTAGTGAATGAGGCTCAAAATCAAAGAACCAGATGAGCCCCTCACGGCGAAGAGTGGGATTAAGGCCATAGGCCGTCGTTAAACGAAGAATTGTCGCTCGCGCATCTGGAATTTGCTCGATCCCGAAAATTCGCTCGGCGCTATGCTCCGGGATTCCGGCAAGGTCGAGAACTTCAAGATGATCGAAGACCAGCCACAGGAAACCAGAACGTCGATAAGCGGCAGCGGCAACACCCTCTGGCCACTTAAAGCGCAGGCTGAAAACATTGTTGGCGATAACCGGCTCAATGGTTTTCGGGCTCTGTCTGCCGGAAAGCCAAACCGGGTGCTGTGCCTCGCCCTCTGCTTCCTTTCCGGATGCAGGCGTTTTGGATGCAGTTTCCTCAGGCAATAGTTTTTCAGCCTTTTCACTCTCCACCTTTTCCACCGGCGCGGCTTTGGGCGGCTTTGCATCCGTCGGTGCTTTGGCTTTGCGCGATGCCGTCAACGATGTCGGTCGGTTATTGGCTTTTTTCTTTTTTGACGGGACGACCCTGGCTCTCTTTGTACCTTTTTTAATAATTTTAGGCACCGGTGCCGTTGCTTGTTTGTTTGCCGTCTTGAAAACATCAAGCACAACCTTGGTGCCACTGTTGAAATGACGTAAGCGCGCGTCCTTTGGCAAAGAGAACTTTACCTGCAGATCTTTCTTGCCTGCCGTCACATCGACGCCCTTGACGAAATTCGGCAGACTTTTTTTAATCTTTGAGAGGTTAATTGTCGCCGGCCGGTCAAAGGACAGGGTTGCTTTGGTTTTGTCCTGGGAAAGCTCGTAATTAACCTTGCTCGGCCAATCGAAGACAAAACGGACATATCCGGGATGCTCACCGATCCGCACAGATAATTTTTGCGGCGCTTTCTGGGGTGCCTTTTTCACAGAAGATTTCTCGGGAACAGACTGCTTAGGAATAGATTTCTTAGGTGGCGTCTTTGTTGATTGTGGCGCAACAGGTTCAACCCGAACGTCTTGCTCAGGGGGGGCAACCGCTTCGATCTTGGGCGAGGAAGGCTTTTCTGTGTCCTCCAGCTTTACCAAAGCACTCTCTTTTTTGGGAGAAAGATCGATAATGATCGCGTTCATGTCGGCAAAGCTGCGGTAAACGTGAGGACGCTTTAGGACAAAGACCACATCATGGCCCTCACCTTCGATAATGGCCGAACTGACATATGACGAAAGGCGATTCAGAAGAGGAGCAAGATCACCCGTCATGGCCTTGTCGAAATGCACCTTCAGAAGATTATCCTTCAGGGTAATCTCATAGCCAGCCTTTGAGGGCCACTCAAAAATAATGCGCCCATAGGACGTATGATCCCAGGCCCGCATATTGACCTTTTCCGCAGCCTGAACCACGCCGCCCCAAAACGGAAAGAATACGCCCGCCGCAATAAAAAGAATGGCCATAAGCCTGCGTAGCGTCACTATGGGCTCTCCCGATCATGAATGACGATATCGACGCGACGCGAAAGAGCCTTCCTTTTATCGTCCGGCAAATCAATGCTTATATAGGAAGAATGGGAATCGGCAGCGCCGAAAGCGTTGATCTCTTTTGGATACCCTGAACGCCGTAACTCATTAGCCACGGCGACAGCGCGGGCGATCGACAGTTCCCAATTCGAAGAAAACAGTTTTCCCCGGACCACTTCTGTATCGGTGTGTCCAATCACCGTAATCACATTGCCAAAGTTTCTTAGAATGCTTCCCATTTCACTCAATGATGTCTGTCCTGCTTGAGAAGGACTGGCCGAACCAGTTGAAAACAAACCGTCGCTGGGCAGAGAAATAACCATCCTGTCACCAAGATGCTGAATTACATTATTTTTCAGAATATCGGATTCCAGCATTTTGCTTTCGAGAATTGTAGAAAGATAATCTAGATTAATTGACTTTACAGCCTCGCCACCGGAGACACTCTTATCCGCACCCTCTTTGGACTTAACAGATTCGACGGATGGTTTAAGGCTTTTTGAAAGAGCATTAGTAACCGCCTCCCACTCTTCCATCACAACGTTTGACATGGAAAACAACAATACAAAAAAGGCCAGCATCAAGGAGACAAGATCGGTGAAGGTGTAAAGCCACCCCTTGCCGATAAAGTTACTGTTCTGCTGATCGTCTTCTATGTAATTCAGCGGCTCCATTATTCCACCACCTCATCAAGAAGCTGTTTAAAATTCAAAACTGGCAGATCGGTGCTCTGGACATAAAACATAAACCGGATGTCATCGTTTTCCCGAACTTCAACACCGGCAATAGTGGTTTCAACAGGGGCACCACGAGCGCGCAATTCCCGTGCAATGGTTCCCGCTCGTGAAATGGCAAGAGTTTCGCCCTTTTCGATATCCTTGGGCAATATCCATTCGGTGCCAACAAGAACCTCGACATCGAACCTGAAATCCAAGGGCGGCTTGCTGAGAATAGCACCGATAGAATCGAGCATCTTATTGGATTTCGATGTCAACTTGGCCTCACCAGGAGCAAAGAATTCGTCAAGAGGAATTCTCACCTCCATCAATTGGCCCGGCCGGACTTCCTTGATACGAGCAAGAGGGATCGCAGTTTTAACAAGATCACCAACTTTTAAAAGAGAAGAAGAAGCCTCGGCAAAGGCCCCCACGTCGGAGGTGAAAAACGTCTGTGGCGTGGTCTTCAAACCAACAGTTTTAAAGGCATTATTGACGCTGCTTAAAGCATCCTTCAGCTTGCTCTCCTCAATCGTCGAGATGCTGTTAAGAAGGATGAAAAAAGCGGTAAGAAGAAGATAGAGGCCGAGGAAGATAACGATTGGATCGCTCCCTGGCTCCGTACCGTCTTGGGGGGAATCCTCTATATGAAACATGAGTTCTTAATCAAAGCTGGCCATAAGGGCATCAATGTCATCTTGACTAGCCGCATCATCTGAAAACTGAGGCCCGTTGAGTAAATCCTCATCGGTGATCTCCTGTGCGGATTCCCGTTTTTTCTTATTCTGTCGATTTCTGTCACTCGCCGCCCTGACATCCTCCCCGAAAGCCCCAGCCAGCGCTTCGACTTTTTCTTCTATATGCCGCAATGCATTGACGACCTTACTGATGCGCTGACCCGTTATATCCTGAAAATTACAAGCCTCATAAATACTCGTGACCTTTTCGGCTATCTTGTCACCCTGAGCATTTCCAAGTTCGCTGGCAACCACCTCAATACCCTCGACCGCGCCAAGGATTGTCCCCGTCGCCTCTTCGGTGGCCTGGACAATGGCGTCAAGTTCATCTGTCGCTATCGGAATGTGTTCGGTACTAATTTCTTCAGGACAAAGAGCGGCTATTTCATTCTTGGCGTTACGAATGAAACTCACCAGGGATTCAATTTCCTGATAAATCTCCAGATCTTTCTGAGAAATATTGCCGTGAAGGGTTAACAGGATTCCATCAATGATATCAGCGAGTTCATTAATGGAAACCTTTTCACCATACTGCGCCCTCAGCGCCGAAAGGCGCTCATCCAGTTCAGCATCGGCCCCGCCCTTATCCATCAGCCATCTCGATGTGAGGGTTAAAAGGGTCCCAGAACGCTCGTTAGCTTGCCCTTCAGCGTCGCCGCATTAAAGGGTTTAACGATGTAATTATTAACACCAGCCTGTTTCGCCGCGACCACATTTTCGGTCTTGCTTTCAGCGGTGATCATAATGAAGAAAATATCTTTCAACTGGGCATCAGCGCGAACCTCGCGAAGAAGCTGAATCCCGGTCATCGGCTCCATATTCCAGTCAGAAATTATAAAATCGAATTTCTTTTCCCGAAGCTTCGTCAACGCCATGCTGCCATCAGTGGCTTCATCAATATTATTGAAGCCAAGCTGCTTAAGCAGATTGCGGATAATCCGCAACATCGTTTTGTAATCATCCACAATCAGGATGTTCATGTTCATGTCAACGGCCATGAATTAGCTCCTGTTTATTAAAGTTGGCCGACGTAAAAAGTTATTAAATCTATGGGCTAGAGGGTTAAATCATGGTTAATATATAGCCTGACAACACCATTTTATCAAATACTTATCCGCCTGAATCAGGCTGCGTAGCCCCTTCCAGCCCCCCCAATTCCCCATTACTGCGAGGCAGATACCTCCTCAAGGCAAGCTCGGCGGTTACCGATTTAGCCTTTGTGGGGTTCATTTTTGACATAACTGCGGCCACTTTGTTCCCACTCATCCGGGAAATGACATCCAAAAGGATCTTCATATCCAGTTGTTCAAAAATCTTGGCGGCATCCTTGGGTTTCATACTTTCGTAGATTTTAACCAGGCTCTTGATATTGGCCTCTTCCTGCTCGTCATAGGTGTTAAGGAGACCTTCGACAACCCCCTGAAGCTTTTTCATTTCGGCTATTTTAGCCTCAATCTTTTTTTCCGCCGCGTCGAGAAGGCCGTTGCGCATGTCGATTTCCTTCTCGCGCTTGTCCAGGTCCCTACGGCGGACAGCGAGCTCCTGAAGAGTTTT
>JABJES010000001.1 GCA_018663165.1 Rhodospirillaceae bacterium | reverse complement strand
TCCCTGGTTAAAAAGCCCCAAAAAGGCGAATGGGGAATTCAAGTCGGCGCCTTTAGCCGCTATGCCCCGGCTCATCTAACCGCCTCGCGAACCCTGCGCCGTTTTTCCGCACTCCTTGTTGGCACCAAGGTTGTGGTTTATCCCGTCCGCGACAAAAAGAATCTTGTTTTCCGCTCCCGCCTTATCGGACTCGATAAAAACGCTGCATTCCGGGCTTGTGAAAACTTGAAGCGGGAGGGCCTTGCCTGCCATGCGGTTTCGCCCAAGGGAGATGTTTCCCTGGCCCTTGCCGACAAGAACGATGCCTCAACAAAGTGATTGAGACGGCAATAAGCCGGGCATCTTCCGGGCCTAGAAATCCGGCCTGGAAATCCAGCCTAGAAATCCAGCCTAGAAATCCGGCGGTGTAATACTGCTTTCCTTCAACTGGCCAACGAGGGCGGCTTTTAGTCTTTCAAGCCCCTCCATAGTTGAGGACTCGCAGCGAGCGACCAACACCGCCTGGGTATTAGAGGCCCGCAGCAACCACCAGCCATCGCCGGTTTTAACCCGCACCCCATCAATATCGTTGATCTGCGCCCCGGCGGTCTCCAACCTTGCCTTCACTTCATCAATAACGACGAATTTCCGGTCTTCCGGACAATCGAAACGCAGCTCTGGCGTATTCATCAGCGCTGGCATACGGGCATGAATGTCAGCCAGGCTTTCACCAGATCGACTGATGATTGAGAGCAGACGCACAGCCGCATAAAGCGCATCATCGAAGCCGAAATAACGATCAGCAAAGAAAATATGGCCACTCATCTCACCCGCCAACGGAGCACCGGTTTCCAGCATTTTAGACTTGATCGGCGAATGCCCTGTCTTCCACATCAACGGTTTGCCGCCCAATCGTTCGATCTCGTCAAACAGGGCCTGGCTGGCCTTTACATCGGCAATAATTGTCGCCCCCGGCATCGTATTCAGGATTTCAGCCGCCCAGATCATCATCAGTTGATCGCCCCAGAGAACATGACCCTTTCCATCGATGACCCCGATCCGATCACCGTCCCCGTCAAAGGCAATGCCGAGATCACACCCCTGTGCGGCAACACTATCCTGCAACTGTCGCAAATTCTCGATTACGGTGGGGTCTGGGTGATGATTGGGAAAGGTGCCGTCTATTTCCGCATTGATCAGAATATGCGTCCCTTCGAGACGCTCGGTCAGACGGGACATGACTTCTCCCGCCGCCCCATTCCCTGAATCCCAGGCGACTTTCAAAGGGCGGTCACCCTCATAAGCCTTTACCAGCACATCAACATAGGCGGTCAGAATTTCCACCTTTTCCGCCGAACCCTCGCCGCTTTCGAAATCACCGGCAGCCGCCAGAGCGCCAAGATCCTGGATGTCTGTGCCATAAAATGATTTACGACCCAGCATCATTTTGAAGCCGTTGTAATCAGGCGGGTTATGAGAACCCGTTATCATAATTCCACCATCGGCCTCAAATTGACAAACGGCATAATAGAGCATCGGCGTCGGACCACGCCCCACCCTGGTCACATTGATCCCGGCTTCCATAAGCCCGGAAACTACGGCCGATTCCATTTCTGGAGAACTTAAACGCCCGTCATAGCCAACACAAACTCGGGCACCTCCACTGCGGCGGACGATGGTCCCAAAGGCTCGTCCAAGCGCCTTGGCATCGGCATCACTCAGAGTCTTGCCGACAATTCCCCGGACATCATATTCACGCAGCAGCGTCGGATCGAAACGATGGCAATCAGTCATGGAAATATCTTCTGGGCTTAGATAAAGGCGCTGTCGGGACGTCCGATACAGCTATAGGAGAAACCAGCATCCTTCATCTCTGCAGGATTATAAATATTCCGCAGATCAACAATGACCGGCGCGTTCAGATTTTTCTTCATCCGCCCGGTATCAAGGGCGCGAAATTCATTCCACTCGGTAAGCACTGTGAGGGCATCGGCCCCCTCCATGGCCTCATAAGCATCCTGACACCACGTCACGCCAGAAAGCAATTCCTTGGCTTCCTTCATTCCCTCTGGATCGAAGGCGCGAATTTCAGCGCCAGCGGCCTGAAGGGCGGGAATGATATCGAGGCTGGGGCTGTCCCGCATATCGTCGGTATTTGGTTTAAAGGTCACCCCGAGAACGGCAATTGTCTTGCCCTTAATCGTGCCGCCACAGGCCTCTATAATCCGTGCAGACATCGCCTTTTTGCGCCTGTCGTTAGAGGCAACCACATGCTCGACGAGTCCGATCGGCGCGCCATATTCCTCAGCGGTGCGGACCAGGGCC
>JABJES010000153.1 GCA_018663165.1 Rhodospirillaceae bacterium | reverse complement strand
GACAAGGTGATCGAGATTGAAAATCTTGTGACCCACTACGGTGACCGTTTGATCCTTAAGGGGGTTAGCCTCGATATCTATGAGGGCGAAATTATGGTCATTATGGGGGGGTCTGGTTCCGGCAAGAGTACGCTGCTCCGTCACATTATGGCGCTTGAACGACCGACGTCTGGAAAACTGGCCATTCAGGGCATAGATGCGACCGTCGCATCGCCGATGGAAATGTACGAACTGCGCAAGAAAATGGGCGTCGCCTTTCAAACCGGTGCCCTGTTCTCCTCTTTGTCGGTGGGTGAAAACATAATTCTTCCGTTGCGTGAGTTGACAAATCTCGACGAGATGACCATGAAGATCATGGCCCGGATGAAGCTGGAAGTCGTTGATCTGGCCGGTTTTGAGGATTTGATGCCGGCCGAGCTTTCCGGCGGTATGATCAAGCGCGCGGCGGTGGCCCGTGCCGTCATTATGGATCCGAAGCTGTTATTTTTCGATGAGCCCTCTGCCGGGCTTGATCCTGTTGTTTCTTCGCAACTGGACGAATTGATTTTACGCCTGCGTGACGCCATGGGCATGACGATTGTCGTCGTTACCCATGAGCTGGACAGCGCCTTTACTATTGCTGACCGTATCACCATGCTCGATAAAGGAGAGA
Source organism: Rhodospirillaceae bacterium (assembly GCA_018663165.1). Classification (GTDB taxonomy): domain Bacteria; phylum Pseudomonadota; class Alphaproteobacteria; order UBA11136; family UBA11136; genus JABJES01. Next base: position 7,812 of record JABJES010000153.1, on the reverse strand, counting down.
TTTTGATGGTCGGAACGCCTGAAGAACTTAAGAACAGTAAAAATGAGCGGGTGCAAAATCTGCTTAATCGCCGAACGGAAGACATTATTCTCGATCCGGAGGAATATCTGGAACGATTGACCGGGGAAGCCTTGGACAGGGGAGAACTTAGATGAGAAATGCAAAAATAAATTATGTGGTGGTGGGCAGCTTCGTCTTGGCAATGATCGTCGCGCTTGTCATTTCCATCGCTATGATCTCCGGGAGAACCGGGGCCACCGATAATTATTATTCAATGTTTGAAGATGTCTCCGGCATAGACTTTGGCACCAAGGTTCTTTTTGACGGTTATCATATTGGACAGGTTGAGGAAATTGAGCCAATCCATGATGGTGGAAAAGTGAGTTTCCGTGTTGATATGAGCCTTGTCCAGGGTTGGCAAATCCCTGATGACAGTATTATCCGCAAGGAAGCCAGTGGCCTTCTTGCCGCCTTTGCTCTGGTGATCAGGGAAGGGGGAAGCAATAAGCTTCTGTCGCCCGATGGGGAGATTAAGTCTGGTCGCTCGGCCAATCTTTTCGAGGCAGTTTCTCAAATTGCTGCTGATGCCAGCGATGTCACCCAGAACGGGCTGATGCCGATGATCGATAATATGAATAATCAGATCAACAAGATCGGTAAATTTCTCGATGGGGATATTCCAGCTATTCTCAATAACGTCCATACTTTTTCGGCTAATCTGGTAACTGACCTTGAAAGAATTTCAAGCGGCCTTATCGATAGCACTGAAAATCTTAATGCCATTCTTAGCAAGACCAATGCGGATAATATCGAAGAGACAATCGTCTATATCGAACAGGGCGCACAGAATTTTTCTGCTCTGACCAAGGATCTGCAGGGAACCCGTGAAAAACTGGATCACATGATCGTCACCCTGGACGATATGGTGACGGAGAACCGACCGAATGTAGACGGCACCATGACAGACCTTCGCTATTCAATGAAGGCGGTTGCCCGCCATGTCGACGGCATCCTCCGTAATCTCGATGGCACCAGCCGGAATATGTATGAATTCAGCCGTCAGATTCGGCTTAACCCGGCGCTGCTTCTCGGTGGAGATCCGCCAAAGGATGAAGCTAAACTTAATAAAGACGGTTTACAAAAAACTGAAAGCAGGAGTGAGCGCTGATGAATGCCCGCCGTTTAATCAATGCCTTTATTATAATACCTTTCCTTATGGTGGGTCTGGCAGCCTGCGCCCAGCCAAAGGTTCCTGATGAGCACTTTTACCGACTTGACGCCGAGATGCCTGAAGGTCTTTCAGCGCCGCTTTTTTCCGGGGTAATGATGGTCGAACCGTTTCGCGGCAATGGGCTAACCAGGGAGCGTCCCCTGCTATACAGCACGGCGGATACGCCTCTTGAAGTTAAGCAATACAATTATCATTACTGGATCGATACCCCCACCTTGATGGTACAGGACAAGGTCGTCGGCTTTGCCCGTGAGGCCAATATTGCCGAAACCGTTATCACGCCGGACATGCGGATTTTGCCTGACTATATCATGAACGGACACATCAAGCGCCTGGATAGAATTGTCGGGAGGAATGGGTCAACAGCGGTAGTTGAGATTGAATTCAACCTGATGGATGCTCACAGTGACCGTCCGGTCTTGATGAAGAATTATCTGGTTGAGGAAAAAGCGGGTGACGACATGCCCTCAACCATTGAGGCTTTCAAGCGGGCATTTACGAAAGTCTTCGCTGAATTGAAGGCCGACCTTGAGGCGGGTTCCTAGGGCAGTCGTTGCCGAATGCTTAGACCGTCTCCCGGACATGGCTGAGGAAGCGGTTGACGTCTTCCCTGAGATGCTCTGCCTGAGCCGAGAGGTCCCCGGCGGCTGAAAGAACCTGGGAAGCGGCGGCGCCGGTCTCGCTGGCGGCAGTGGTTACCGTGGAGATGTTTTCGGAAACCTCGTTGGTGCCGTTCGAAGCCTCGATCACACTTTTTGAAATCTCCTGAGTGGCAAAGCCCTGTTCTTCGACCCCGGTGCCGACAGAGTTTGTCAACTCGTTCACCTCATTGATGATTTGAGAAATGCTCTCAATCGCAGTTACGGCATTTCCCGTGCGCGTCTGGATATTGGTAATCTGGGTAGTGATCTCTTCGGTGGCTTTGGCCGTCTGATTGGCCAGAGATTTAACCTCATTGGCGACGACGGCAAATCCCTTGCCGGCTTCTCCTGCCCGTGCCGCCTCAATCGTGGCGTTGAGCGCCAGAAGATTTGTCTGTTCGGCGATATCGCTGATAAGGCCAGCGACCTCACCGATTTTATCGGCAGCTTCGGAAAGCCCTTTAACGGTTGTGTTCGTCTCATTGGCTTGAGATGCCGCATTCTGGGCGATTTCCATGGAGCGTTTGACCTGCCGGGTAATCTCTCCGATTGAGGCCGTCAGTTCCTCTGAAGCCGATGCCACAGCCTGAACATTGGATGACGCATTTTGGGCGGCTGTATTAACATTCTCGGAGCGGCTGTGGGTTTCCTCGGCATTTTTAGTCAGTGTTCCCGCCGAGGCCTGTAACTCGGTTGCTGCAGAAGCAACCGTATCAACAATATGCTGAATAGTTTCTTCGAAGTTATTGATAATATCGGAAAATGAACTGATCTTCTTTTCCATGGATGCTGCCGCAGCATTGATCGTTTCGGCGCCGATAAGGAAACTACCCTGCATGCCGCGCCGCACGATGCGGCGGAAATATTTGTTCTTGCTGACATATTCCATTGAGGTTCCGGCCTCGCGGACGAAAGCATCGGTCAGGTCGAGCAGGTCATTGGTATTGTGGAGCATTGTGCCAAGCGTGCCGCTGTCATGGATATGCATAATGCGCGATTCGAGATCACCTTTTGAGGCGCGATGACAGACATCTCCGGCCTGCGCCAGATATTTAGTGATGTTTTGGAGGAAAAAGATGGTGCCGGCGAGCAAGGCAAAATTGAGCAGGTTATAGAAAATCCGGACCCAGAACGGCATCTCTGGAAACACGATTTCCGCGATCAGCTCGATGACCAGGGCAGCAAGAAGCAACCAGGTGCAATGCCTGATTCGAGCAATATTTGAGCCCTGAGAGGAAAACAGATCAGAGAGAGAAGATGAGTTCATCGTATCCAACGCCTTTTTCTTCGAGAAGGTTGAGCAGAATTTGTGTTGCTGCCGCCATGCCTTCTTTGGGGCTGCTGTGTTTCTTTTCCTCATCGAGCAGGGCCTTATAAAGGCCTTTTATAACCTCAATTGCGGCGGGTTCTGGCACCCGGCGGCTGGAGTGATAGCCGACGATCTTGCCGCCCTTATCAAGGGTTGGCGTGACGTGGGCGAAGACCCAGTAATGGTCGCCGTTTTTCGCCATATTGAGGACATAGGCAAAAATTTCATTGCCGGTTTCCAGGGTATCCCAGAGCAGCTTGAAGACGCATTGGGGCATGTCGGGATGACGGATCATGTTGTGGGGCTGGCCGAGCATTTCCTCTTCGCTGTAACCAGCGATGCGGAAAAATACCCGGTTTCCATAGGTGATGACGCCTTTGGTGTCGGTCTTGCTGACGATGATCTCGTCTTTGTCGAAATGCCGCTCAACACCAGTAGGCGTTATAGTCGGTCTGGCCACAATATTCCCCCCAGAAGATTTTTTTTTTACCCTAAGGCCATAAAACAGGTGAATAGAGATAATCTAATCTCGGCATTAAATCACCAATTAAGTTATGGGATTTGATTTTTTATTGATTCGGAATGTCGTTATTGCTCATTGCCTCGAAGGGTTGAGATGTTTCCGGCATAATCCCCGTCTTTAAAAACCGCCGAGCCGGCGACCAGGATATCGGCTCCCGCGGCGATCACATCGGCGGCGTTCTGGGATGTGATGCCGCCATCGACTTCAAGCTCGATGGGGCGCTCACCGATCATCTCACGCAGGCGGCGGATTTTGTCGAGCTGTTCGGGCATAAACTTTTGTCCGCCGAAGCCGGGCTCGACCGACATGACGAGGATCAAGTCCACTTTATCCAGCAAACCGGCAATGTCTTCTACCGGAGTCGCAGGTTTCAGCGAAATTCCCGCTTTTTTACCAAGCCCACGAATGGTTGCCAAGCTGTGGCCGGGGTTCTGTCCGGCCTCGACATGAAGGGTGATGATGTCGCTGCCGGCTTTAGCGAAGGCCTCAATATAGGGATCGACCGGGTCGATCATCAAATGGACGTCGAAAACTTTTTTGCTGTGGGGGCGCAGCGCCTCAACCACCACCGGGCCGATTGTCAAATTGGGAACGAAATGACCGTCCATCACATCGACATGGATGTAATCGCAACCCGCAATGTCAATGGCCCGCACTTCTTCGCCGAGCCGGGAAAAATCGGCGGAAAGAATGGAAGGAGCTATCTTGACGGCCATGGCGGGGTTCCTTTTCGCCTAACGGATTTTTGGGTCTAGTCCACCGGAAAGATAACGCTCGGCCATTTCACTCAAGGGAACCGCCTTGATTTTCGGTGCCTGGCCTGCGGTGCCGAAGGCCTCGTAACGGGAAACGCAAATTGCTTCCATGGCGTCATAGGCGGGAATGCTGAACTTGCGGGGGTCGAACTCGGTTTTTTGTTCCGCCGCTACTTTCCGCCACTGACCGGTAATCGCCATCCGGCAGTCGGTGTCGATATTGACCTTGCGCACGCCGTTCTTGATGCCGGTGACGATTTCCTCGACCGGGACGCCGTAGGTCTGGGGCATGGCGCCCCCGTATTCGTTGATGATGTCCTGCAAGTCCTGGGGAACCGAGGATGAGCCGTGCATGACGAGATGGGTATTGGGCAGCTTTGCGTGAATTTCTTTCACCACATTCATGGCCAGTATGTCGCCGGTCGGCTTGCGGGTGAACTTATAGGCACCGTGGGATGTGCCAATGGCAACGGCCAAGGCATCGACCTTGGTCTTGGCGACAAAATCGGCGGCCTCAATGGGGTCGGTAAGCAGCATATCCTTGTCCAGCTCGCCTTCAAACCCGTGGCCGTCTTCCTTGTCGCCCTTGCCGGTTTCCAGCGACCCCAGGCAGCCCAGTTCGCCTTCCACCGAAACGCCGACCATATGGGCCAGCTCAACCGTCTTGGCGGTAACGCTCACATTGTAGTCATAGGAGGCTGGCGTTTTGGCGTCTTCTTCCAATGAGCCATCCATCATGACGCTGGAAAAGCCATTGGAAATGGCTGACAGACAGGTTTGGGGATTGTTGCCGTGGTCCTGATGCATACAGACGGGCAGATCGGGATGGCTCTCAATAGCACCGAGAATGAGGTGGCGCAGATAGATGTCTCCGGCATAAGAGCGCGCACCGCGACTGGCCTGAAGGATCACCGGCGATTGGGTTGTCTGCGCCGCCCGCATGATCGCCTGCACCTGCTCCATGTTGTTGACGTTGAAGGCCGGAACGCCGTAGTCGTTCTCGGCTGCGTGGTCGAGAAGCTGTCGCATCGAAATCAGGGGCATTCGTTTCTCCTTGGTCTAAATCTTCGCCGGGTTCATTACTTGCCGCTTAATGCAGCGATCCCCGGCAGGGTCTTGCCTTCGAGCCATTCGAGAAAGGCCCCTCCAGCAGTTGAAATATAGGTGAAATCCTGCGCCGCGTCAGCCTGAACAAGTGCCGCCACCGTATCGCCGCCACCGGCAACACTAATCAGTTGCCCGGCTGCGGTCAGTCTGGCGGCTTCGAGGGCGACCTCAACCGTGCCAGCATCGAAAGGCGGGGTCTCAAAGGCACCAAGCGGGCCGTTCCAGATCAGGGTCTTGCAGGTTGAAAGCCGCTGCGAGAGGTCTTTCGCCGTTTTCGGGCCAATATCAAGGATCATCATATCCTCAGGCACGCCGTCAATGGCGACAATGGCTGTTTCAACACCCGGCTTAAATTCGGCCGCCACCACCGCATCGATGGGGAGTATGATCTCGCAGCCGTTGTCTTTCGCCGATTGGAAGATGTTCCGCGCGGTCTCGGCCAACTCGTGTTCGCACAGGGACCGCCCGACAGGTGTCCCCAGGGCATGAAGAAAGGTGTTGGCCATGCCGCCGCCGATCGCCAGCATATCGACTTTGGTCGAAAGATTGCCTAAGAGGTCGAGCTTGGTCGATATCTTGGCACCACCGACAAAGGCAGCAGCCGGACGGGTCGGGGTTTCAAGCGCCTTGGTCAGCGCGGTCAGTTCTTCTTCCATCAGGCGACCTGCCGCACAGGGCAGCAGATGGGCAAGGGCCTCTGTCGAGCCATGGGCGCGATGGGCGGCGGAAAAGGCGTCATTGACGTAAAGGTCACCGTTGGCGGCCAGGGCCTGGGCGAATTTAGGGTCGTTACTTTCTTCGCCGGGATGAAAACGCAGATTTTCAAACAGCGCGATCTCACCGTTTTTGAGGCCGTCAACGGCGCTTTTTGCCGCTTCACCAATGCAATCTCTGGCAAAAACAATTTCAGCACCGCCAAGCGCTGTTGCCAGCGGCCCGGCCAGGGGGGCAAGGGACATCTCCGCTACCGGCTTGCCTTTCGGTCGTCCGAAATGGGACAGCAGAATGACTTTTGCACCCTTGGCGCTCAGTTCTTTTACCGTCGGGATGATGCGGTCAATACGGGTGGTGTCGGTAACCCGGCCGTTTTTCATCGGCACATTGAGATCGACGCGCAGAAGAACACGCTTTCCGGCAATTTCAAGATTATCCAGGGTCGGCAGAGCGGGCATTAGGCGGCCTAGTTACTGTTCAGGCGCAGCTTGGCGGCGTCAACAATGGCCTGGGCGGTAATCCCGAAATGCTCATAGAGCTGGTCGGCGGGGGCTGATTCGCCAAAACTGGTCATGCCGATTACCGCACCCTTAAGGCCGACATAATGCTCCCAACCAAAGGTCGAAGCCGCTTCGATGGCGATACGCACCGTGCCCCTGCCCAACACTTCGTCGCGATAGGCTTGGGGCTGTTCATCGAACAATTCCCAAGAGGGAAGGGAAACAACGCTGGCTGGATGACCATCGGCCTGCAGCATATCGCGGGCGTTGAGGGCAATTTCAACCTCAGAGCCGGTGGCGAGAATGGTGACCTTGGCGTCACCAATGGCTGGTGCCAGAACGTAACCGCCCTTGGCGCAGAGATTTTCTGGTGTGTATTGGGTGCGGAGCGTTGGCAGGCCCTGGCGGGAAAGGGCCAAGACCGAGGGCCGGTCAGAGGATTCCACGGCCAGCGCCCAGCATTCCGCAGTTTCCACCGCATCGGCGGGACGAAAGACATTGAGATTGGGCGAGGCGCGAAGCCCGGCGATCTGTTCAACCGGCTGATGGGTCGGCCCGTCTTCGCCAAGGCCGATTGAATCATGGGTCATTACATAGATCACCCGCTGTTTCATTAGGGCCGACAGGCGGATGGCGTTGCGGCAGTAATCGGTAAAGACGAGAAAAGTGCCGCCGAAGGGCACAAAGCCGCCATGGAGCGCGATACCGTTCATGGCCGCCGCCATGGCGTGTTCGCGGACTCCGTAATGGAGATAGGCGCCGGAAAAATCCTCCGGTGAAATAGATGCCAGACTGTCGGTCTTGGTCAGGTTTGAGCCTGTCAGATCGGCCGAGCCGCCGACAAGTTCCGGCAGCGCATGGGTCAAGATTTTCAGGGCTTCTTGCGAGGATTTGCGGGTCGCCCATTTGGGGGCTTGCGTGCAAAGGGTTTTCTTGTAGGCCTCAAAGGCCTCTTTCCAGCCCGGGGTGAGATCACCTTTAATACGGCCTTCGAACTCGGCCCGGGTATCGGCAGGCAGGGCCGCCAGCCGG
>JABJES010000105.1 GCA_018663165.1 Rhodospirillaceae bacterium | reverse complement strand
GTTTGGCAGTGGCAACGGGGCGGTTCAGCGCCTGCCCCTGCCCCTTGACGGTTGCCTGGGCGATGTCATCGCGCACTTTTCCATTCCTGAAAAGAAGGTCTTTCTGGCGCTGGTCAACGGTCGTGATGTGACGCCGCAACTCAATGGCCGATTGCCTCTCGACCGTTCTCTCAACGACGGTGATATCGTCGCCTTGTCCGGACCGGTTCCCTACAGTTGGGGCTATGGCGCCCCGGTGGTCTGAGGTCGAAAAAAAGCCCTAAAGCAGGCCCTTTTCCATAATCGCAGAGAGACGACTGGCAAAGCCCGCCGGATCAGGGATCGTATCACCCTCGACGATCCGCGCCTGATCGAGCAGCAGATGAGCGGCCGTCGCCAGGGCGTCACTATTGCCGTCCTTGTCCTTTGCCTTTTCAGCAAGCTGGCGAATCAGGCCGTGGCCAGGATTGATCTCGAGAATGCGTGTCGGCGCACCGTCGCCCGGCAGGCGGCCATGCTGTTTGAGCATCCGCTCAAGGCGCATATCCATATCCCCTTCGTCAGAAACCAGACAGACGGGACTGTCGGTCAAACGCTCGGAAACCTGCACGTCTTTCACGTCTTCGGCCAACGCCTCCTTAAAGGCAGAAATCAGCCCTTCCATATCGGCTGGCGGGATTTTGTCCTCGGCCTTTTCCTCATTCTTAGTCTCTGTAGATTTAACCTTATCCAGGTCAGTGCCGCTTTTGCTCGCCGACTTGAACGGTTTTTCGGCAAAGGCACCAACGGCAGGCACCCAGAAATCATCAACCGGGTCGGTCAATAAAAGCACCTCGATGCCGCGATCCTTGAAGCCTTCGAGTTGCGGGCTGCGGGCAAGATGGTCAATATCCTCGCCGGTCATATAATAGATCGCTTCCTGGCCTTCTTTCATGCGCTCAACATAAGAGGCGAGTGACGTTTTTTCGGCCATTTCAGTGGAATTGAACAGAGCCAGATCAAGAAGGGCCTCGCGCTGGGCCGTATCTTCGTAAATGCCTTCCTTAAGCACGGCGCCGAAACTGTCCCAGAAAGTACCAAATTCAGCCGACTCATTGTCGCGCTTCTTCTTCAGTTCGGAGAGCACTCTTTTCACCAGCCCGGTGCGGATTTTCGCCATACGGGGATCGTTCTGGAGCATTTCACGGCTGATATTGAGGGTGAGATCGGCTGAATCGACGATTCCGCGAACAAACCGCAGATAAGGGGGCAGCAAAGCCTCGCAATTATCAGTAATGAAAACCCGATTAACGTAGAGCTTGAGGCGAGATTTACGTTCGGCCTCGAAAAGATCAAATGGTGGCATGGAGGGGATAAAAAGCAGACTGGTATAGGAAAGCTTGCCTTCGATCTGATTGTGGAGGGTCACCCAGGGGGCATCAAAAACATGCCCCACATGCTGATAGAAATCCCGGTACTGTTCGTCGGTAATCTCTTTCTTCGGCCGGGTCCACAAGGCCGAAGCGGTGTTAAGCGGCTCATCGACCGCGTCTTCAGCAAAAACAACGGAAACGCCGATGTGATCGGAATGGGTCTTGACGATATGGGCGATGCGTTCCTTCTCAAGGTATTCCTTGGCTTCCTTGGAAAGCGTCAGGATGACAGAAGCGCCGGGAGTTTCGCGCTCGGCGGCGACGATGGTGAATTCGCCCTTACCGTCCGACGACCACAGCCAGCCCTTGTCTTCACCCGCCTTGCGGGTCAGAACCTCAACCTTATCGGCAACCATGAAGGAGGAATAAAAACCGACCCCGAATTGGCCGATAGCGGAAAGATCACCATTCTCGTCTGAAGAAAGCTTATCAACAAAGGCCTGGGTTCCCGAGCGCGCAATGGTGCCGAGATTGGCCACAAGATCGTCATGATCCATGCCGATGCCATTGTCTTCCAAAGTCAGTGTTTTGGCCTTTTTATCAACACTGAGGCGAACAACATACTCGCCCTCTGGTGCCAGATCGGCCTGGGTCAGGGCTAAAAAACGCCGGCGCTCGCAGGCATCCGAGGCGTTGGAAATGAGCTCGCGAAGGAAAATTTCTTTTTCGCTGTAAAGAGAATGGGCGACGATATCCAGCAGCTTGCTGACTTCCGCCTGGAATGTAAATTTTTCTTCAGCCATTGTTTCTTCCGCCATTGTTTTATCTTAACCTCATGGAAATACGTTGGATGTTTCGGTTCCTTCGCCGAAGATATGTGTGATGAAGGCCGCAAAAGCAACCCCCTGAGAGCCATAAAATGTCTGAAATTCACTATGACATGCCCCTTTTTCGTCCGCCATCGGAGGGAAACAATCTGATCATCCAGGCGACACTGGGGTGCAGCTTCAACAAATGCACCTTCTGTTCGATGTACAAATCAAAAAACTACACAGCCCGTCCCCTGAAGGCGGTTTTTGCCGACATTGATGAAGCGGCGCGGAACTGGCCCGAGGCAAGCCGGGTTTTTCTCGCCGATGGGGATGCTTTGGCCCTGCCCACCGATCACCTGCTGGAAATTCTCGGATATCTGGCGAGTGCTCTGCCGGAGCTTACGCGCGTATCGAGTTATGCCCTGCCCAAGAACCTGATGCAGAAATCTGTAGAAGAACTTGAAAGCCTGAAAGCCAGACGCCTGTCGCTGATTTACTACGGTATCGAGACGGGCTCAGCCGACATTCAACGACGCATTCGCAAGGGAGCAACGCCTGATTTCATGGCCGACGGCTTAGCGCGCGCCCAAAAAGCGGGAATCAAGAGCTCCTGTACCGTGATCCTCGGGCTGGGTGGAAAGAACCGTTGGCGGGATCACATCGAAGCCACGGCGGAACTGGTCAACCGGGTCGCAC
>JABJES010000002.1 GCA_018663165.1 Rhodospirillaceae bacterium | reverse complement strand
GGGTTTTTGATCTCATGAGCGACATCGGCGGCGAAACTCTCAATGGCGTCCATCCGTCGCCACAGGGCGGCGGTCATATCGCGCAAGGCAACTGACAGATCGCCGATTTCGTCTTCGCGGGCGGAAAAATCAGGGATGACAACCTCACGGTCGTGATGACGGCGAACCGCCTCGGCAACCTCCGCAAGACGATGGATTGGCCGCGCGATTGTGCTGGCAAGATAAATCGACATCAGCACCGTCACCACCAGGGTCAGACCAAAAACCTTGAGAATGCCTAAGCGCACCTCGTGCAGGGTGTGGATGATTTCGTCACCACTTCTACTGAGAAGGATCGTCGCGACGGCCTGCTTGTAATGCTGTACCGGCACTGCGGCGCTCAGCACCATGCCGCTTTCCCCCACCGCGCGGGCGGCCAGGGCCGGTTCACCGGTGCGCAGCGCGCTGATCGCTTCGCCATAGTCGGAGGCATGCTCGGTCACGCCCTCGTAATAGGGCTCAAGCTCGCCGATGGAAAAGAAAAGCCTGTCGATCTGCTGGCCAAGCCTCGAAAAGGCACTCCCCACATCGTCATCGGGCGGCGGCAGATCGCTACTTTCAATCATCCCCGGACGGCCAAAGAGGTTGCGGCTATCGGCGACAAGTAGACCATCGGGATTATACAGACGGGCGCGGGTATCCACCGGCTCGACCAGACGCCGCACCATCTGGCGGGCGAATGTCGCCTGCAAAACCGGCAGATCGTCCCTCCCGCGGGTGACCGCCCCTTCGCCGAGTGCGGCGGCAAAAATTTCACCCTGTGATTTCAGGGCCTCCAGCTCGGCATCAATCAGGCTCTGGCGGTACTGATCAAGAAAAAGAAGACCACCGACGAGAATAGCCAGCGCCAGCACGTTGACCGCGAGGATACGCAAGGTCAGCGGCGAGAAAAGACCGCGCCGATGGATAACGGGAACGGCTTCCGCCTTAATTGGCGGTATAGCGATAGCCGATGCCGTAGAGGGTTTCGATTTGTTCGAACTCACTGTCAATTTTTCTGAACTTCTTGCGTATGCGCTTGATGTGGCTGTCGATGGTGCGGTCATCGACATAAATATGCTCACCGTAAGCGGCTGTCATCAACTGGTCCCGACTCTTAACGTGGCCGGGCCGCATGGCCAGGGACTTTAGAATAAGAAATTCGGTTACGGTCAGAGGTGCCGGCTTGCCTTTCCAGGTCGAGACATGACAGGTCGGATCGAGAACCAGACTGCCCCGGGCAACAACCCCCTCGGTCTTCTCTGATATTTCGCCGCCGCCTTCCTGGGCAATTTCAGCCCGGCGCAAAAGCACCCGGACGCGCTCGATCAGCAGTTTTTGGGAAAACGGTTTCTTGATGTAGTCATCCGCCCCCATGCGCAGCCCTTCAAGCTCATCCTCTTCGTCATCCTTGGAGGTAAGAAAAATAACCGGAACATTTGAATGGCGCCGCAGTTGGGCCAGCATTTCCATACCGTCCATGCGCGGCATCTTGATATCGAGAACGATAAGATCGACCGGCTTCGCCGTCAGGGCGGAAAGGGCATCGGCGCCATTGGTAAAACTCCGCACCCCATAACCGGCATCTTCCATAGCCATGGAAACCGAGGTCAGGATATTTTCGTCGTCATCGACAAGCGCAATCATATTGGCCACGGCGTTACCTTCCCATTATTACATTGCGCTTCCAGGCCCAAGGCCCGGCTCCACATTCACATAAACTACCACAAATAAGGCGATTTTATGAGAAAATGCCGCCCCTCAATTGCGTGCGCCAATCACCCCCTGGCGCCCCCCTCTGGTCTGGAAATTGAAAAAATCTTGATCCAGATCACATCTTTATTATAAGAGTCCGGCTAATATTACATGCCCGGAACATAATTGAGCCCTGATGATTCTTAAAGTCCCCCTTTTCAGATTTGGTGCCCGTCTTGCCCTTTTCGGCATGGCGATCTCGATTCTTTCGGGCCTCGCCGCGACAACGGTCAAAGCCGATAGCGCCGGGAAAACGCCCCTAACCTCCATTGCAATAGACAAGGGAGCAGTGGATCACGGGGCGATGGACCACGGGAACATGGCCGGTCCTGCCGGAAAACCCGACCAATCCAATTCCGGCCCTGGCCACGCCCACAAAAAATGCCCCGATTGCTGCGTCCTTTCCTTCATGCCCGGTTGCGCCGTGCCGGTGGCCTTTACCCTGCCCGGCGCGACAATCGTCCGCACTGTTGAGCTTATTGAAACATTCTCGACCCCGCCCCAAGGCCGCCTGAAACGGCATAACGGCCCCCGCGCCCCACCCGTCTAATTCTCTGAATCTTTAGTTTTCCCGGCCCTGCCGCCCGTCTTTCAAGCTGAAAGCGGTCTTGCGGCATTGCCGATCAGATGAATGATCCCCATTGCAAGATGCGGGAAAGAACGGGAGAAACCCGCCATGTTGATCAAGAAAGAATTGCCTTCGGTTCCCTGCATCCTCGGTGCAGGACTTTTCCTAAATATCAGCCTCGCCACCCTCCCCGCTTTGGGAGATGAATATCAGGTGCCGGAAATTTCCATCGAAGAAGAAGCTTCCGAGCTGCCGTTTACCTATTACGGATACCCGGCCGCGCTCGAGAACGCTCCCTATTCAGATGCCGGCGATTACCTGCGATCCCTACCCGGGGTTGACGGCAAACGCATGGGTGGCCACGGCATCGATCCGGTAATCCGCGGCCAGCAAGGCAACCAATTGAACGTCTATGCTGACGACAGCATGACCTTTGGTGCCTGCGCCAACCGCATGGATCCACCCTCGGCATATATTTCACCCGAAACCTACGACAGGATTACGGTGACGAAAGGATATGAAAGCGTTCTTGACGGTGGTGGCGGATCAGGCGGAACAGTCAAGTTTATCCGCGACATCACGCCCCTCGACGAGGACAAGCCATACCGTGGCCGCATCGGCGGCGGGTGGAACGATGCGGGGAATATCAGGTCGGGCTTTTTTGACGGCACCGCCGGCACGGCAGAGACTCAGATCCGAGCCATGTCTACCGTCACCGAAGCCAACCATTACAGAGACGGCGATGGCAACAAGGTCCTCAGCGCCTTTCACAACCATTCGGCGGGGGGCACCCTTGCCTTTACGCCATCCGAAATGACCGAGCTTTCCTTTGGCTTTGACTACGCTGAAACCACCGATGCATATTTCCCGGGGGCCGGCATGGATTCCCCGGAAAGCGACAACAAAACATTTCGGGTCAAGGGTGAACACCGTCTAGAAGGCACTCTTGTGCAGGAAGTTCGGGCCAATGCCTATGGCAGTCTGGTGAACCACCTGATGGACAACTATTCGCTGCGCGACCGGTCGTCAAATTTTCTGAGAGTTCCCTCCACATCCAATACCTTTGGTGGTGAGATCGAGGCTGATCTAGGCATCGGCGGGCAAGCCCTAACCCTTGCCGTCAACGCCCAGCAGAACACCCGGGACGCCACCCGCTACCGCGGCACGACATCGTCCAATGTAACCACGTCCAACTCCAACCTGTGGCCTGACGTAGGCATCAAGACAACGGGGCTAGCTGCCGAAGCGCCCCTCGCCTTGGGCCAAGACACCAGGCTCATCGCTGGCGCCCGTTATGACTACGTACATGTCAGCTATGGCCGCGCCAACCAAACCCTGGCCATGGCCATGGCCGGCATCAACACGGCCAACGGCCTTTACAACAAGTATTACGGCGCAACGGCAGAGACTCAGGCCGAACATAATTTCGGCGGTCTATTGCGGATGGAACACGATATGGAAGGCGGCCCATCCCTCTTTGCCGGAATAAGCCGTAGCGTCCGCACGGCAGACGCCACCGAACGGGGGCTTGCCAACAACATGATGACCACCAGTTGGGTGGGTAATACGAACATCAACCCGGAAAAACACAACCAGCTTGACCTTGGGTTGGAATGGAGCACGCAAGCAGTGAGCGTTTCTGCCAGCGGCTTCGTCGATTATGTCGATGACTATATTTTCTACGATTCAGCCAGAGGTCAGAGGGGCGTCGCAATTATTGAACCCACCACCGTCGTCTATACCAATATCGATGCTTTGATGGCTGGCGGCGAGATCAGCGCCAGCGTCCGACCATGGGGGCCGGTCTTCCTTCAGGCGGATGTCAGCTATATCTATGGCGAAAACCTGGACGACCATATCCCGTTGGCTCAGATGCCGCCGCTCACCGCGACCGTTACCGCGGAATGGCAAGAGGAAACATGGACCCTGGGAGCGCGGATGCGAGGAACGACAAAGCAGACGCGGGTCGATATGGACGCTGGCACTGGCAGTGGACGTGATATCCAGAAAACACCTGGGCATGCCGTCCTTGACCTCTATGCGAACGTCTATGCCCTGGATCCCCTGGAAGTAAGCCTGGGAGTGAGCAATGTGCTCGACCACAATTACGCCAACTATCTAAACCGCAGTGACGTGGTCACCAATACGGTCGTTCAGGTCAACGAGCCGGGACGGGCTGTCTACGTTCGGGCACTGGCCCGGTTCTAGGCCCTGATCATGGGAAATTAGAAAGCATCCGACCGTGAGCATCATCGCTCTCGATCAAGTCCGCCATTCCCGCCGCCCTGCCACGGCGGGACGGCTGCGGTCGGGTGCGGATGCGCGTCTGAACCGACCTTTCCCTAAGGCTTACGACAAAGACATGAGCAGGGCCGCCCTTGCTATGGCAGCCCTGCTCCATTGCCTGGTGGCAATTTTTCTTTTGTCCTGGGACAGTCCCGATCCATCGTCGGGCCAGGAAGAAGCGGTTATTGTCGAAATTATTTTATCGCCGGTGGAACTGTCAGAAGATAAACCTAACGACGAACCGGCAGAGAAACCCGCCGAAAAAGTCGCGGCTCTCCCCACAGAGACTGAAACGCCGCCGCCGGAAACGCTCCCGGAACCGGTTGCTGAACCCCTTATATCCGAACCGATTGCCAGCCCCCTTGGAATAGAGACAACCGATCCTGAGGCGGCGCAAGCACCTATCCCTATCCCGCCTTTGCCGGAGAAAAAGCCTGTGCAGCCAAAGAAACGCGTTGCCCCCAGGGAATCGCCAGCGCCAACGCTCGCCAAGGAAGCGCCGCCGACCGCCATCGCCATGCCACAGCCCCCTGTTCCGGTTGAAAAGACAACACGTCCCGTTCCGTTCGCGCCGACAAAAGGACATCAAGGCGCAACACCCAAACAGAATACGGATGCGGTGATCAGGAACTACACCACCTTGCTTCAGGCCCATCTGGCCAAGCATCTTCGTTACCCGCCGTCGGCAAAGGCACAACGTCGACAAGGCGCTCTTGTCGTGCGCATGGTTCTCGGCCGGCATGGAAACCTCGTTAGTTGGCGAATTGTTTCTTCAAGCGGCCAGACAGTTTTTGACCGGGAAACCGAGGCGCTTTTGGAACGAGCCTCGCCCTTTCCGCCCTTGCCGTCCGCCGTGTCCGGAGAAACTGTCGGCTTTATCGTGCCCGTGCGTTACAGCCTGAGGAAAAATTGAACGGAAAAAAGTGTTCCTGCCCCCCCCTCTTCTATTGTCACGATAGAGGAGGAGGATTACATTGGCCCGGTGATGGTTCCCCTGTCGGGGATGAAAAGGGAATGCGGTGCGGCCAAGTCCGGCATAATCCGGAAAGACCAAATCCGCAGCTGTTCCCGCAACTGTATGCGACGCGCCCCCTGCGACAGACGCCACTGGGAAACCGGGAAGGCAAGGCAGGCTGGGCATTAAGACGCAAGCCAGGAGACCTGCCATCATTTGTGTTCAGCGCGAGCCCTGCGGTCGGATAAACCGCACTTTTAGGAGAAATCATAATGCGTCACGTTAAAACCATGACCCGAACAGCTTTAGGCGTTCACACGGATCGAGCGTCCATTCTTTTTCCCGCCATCTTCGCCTCTCTTTTCGGCGTCTTTATGCTTTATGGCGTTGCCCTGGCCAATGCCCAGGCCGCCCATGACGCCGCCCACGACACCCGGCACGCTTTCGCTTTTCCCTGCCACTAGAGATTTTCTCCCAACCCTGGGAGGGTTCCCTTGCTGACACGAATTTTTGCCGCGGCGGTTTTCGCCGGGATGCTTGGCGGTTTAGCGGTAACGGCGATGCAGATGATGCAGGTCGTTCCCCTGATCCTTAAAGCCGAATCTTATGAAAGCGCCGCCTCCGTATCACTTGGGCACGACCACGGCCATGAACATGCCCAGCCCCACGATCACGATGCCGCAAACGATAATGCAGCAGGCAGTCCAGACGATGACCCTCTGGCCGCTTTTGGAGGCTCTGATCGCACCCTGATCACGCTGCTGGTCAACCTTGTTATGGCAACTGGTTTTGCCCTGCTGCTGTGCGCCGCCTTTGCCCTGCGTGGCGACGGTGACGCTCGAAAGGGTCTGCTCTGGGGGGCGGCCGGATTCCTTGTCTTTAATCTCGCCCCCGCCCTCGGCCTGCCGCCGGAACTGCCTGGCGCCTATGCCGCACCGCTTTTCGAGCGCCAAACCTGGTGGCTGGGTACAATTATCGCCACCGGCTCAGGGTTGGGATTGATCACGCTGCGCCGCGAACATCTGGCGCGCATTGCCGGTCTCGCCCTTCTTGTTACCCCCCATCTGATCGGCGCGCCACAGCCCGAAACCCACGGCGGCAATGTACCGATAGAGCTGGCCCACCAGTTTCTGATCGCCACCCTGGTCACCGCCGGGCTTTTCTGGTTGCTGCTCGGCGCGCTGGCCGGTTATTTTTTTAAACGGCTCGACCCACAATCCTGACTTGAATGGCCCAACAACAGAGGCCACGTTAATTTTTATGCCCATTTATAATCCATCCGGGGGTTCATGGGGCTTTGCCCTCGCCATTCCCGGCGACGGAGCAAAGGAAATCTATGGACAAAATGAGAATTACACGCTGTTTGAGGTCTTCGGCGTCTTTTCATTCTAGCGCCACAATTAGCGCCGAGACTTACTAACGACGATAGGACTTAAGGTCCTTGGGCCTTCTCGTTGAGCCACTGACGCCAGAGGGCAGACCGACACGGACATTGATCTGAACGCTACCAGCGGATTTGAACATCAGAGTCATGGGAAAGCTGTCGCCGTCATTCAACGGCCTTTTCAGCCCCATCAACATGACATGGGTGCCACCGGGCTTGAGGGTATATTTCTGCTTGGCACCGAGAGCGACCCCCATGATCGGCCGCATCTGCATGCTGTTGCCGACAATACGATGGGCGTGAAGCTCTGCCTTTGCGGCCACCGGTGTCGAGGCTGAGATTAGGTAATCCCCTTCCGTGCCGCCGTTGGCGAGCTTGAAATAGACCGCCCCGGTCTTGGCATCACCCGGCGTCTCTGCGGCCCAGACATTGCCGATAACGATATCGCCGAGGGTATAATATTTATTCACGGCCCAAGCAGCCCCCGATGCAACAAGCAGGGCACAGCCAAGGGCCACAAGCCCAAGGGTTGCAGATAAAGCGGTCCCGCCGACGCGGCAGGGGGATAAATTGTCACGCCGACGGGACAAGTCATGGAGGCTATAGCTATCCATAAGGTTAATTATCGTCTCCCTTTGTGGCAAAGTTAGGGCGCAGTTTCGCCGCTTGAAAAACCCATGGTAACGCAAGTAGCACTTTACGCACCACCTCTGGAGGGGAAAGGCCGATGACCAAACAAACGGATGCCGCAATGTCCCGCGCCCTCATGCGCCGGGCCGCAATTGTCGCTCTCGCCAGTCTGGGTGGACCGGACAAGGCCGCAATAGAGCCGGATGAAAGCGATCCCCTTATCGGCTGGCCCCAAAACACGCTCGCCCTTTGCGCCTGTGACCTCGACGCAACGCCACTCTTGCTGCTTTCTAATCTTGCCGATCACAGCCACAACATTGCCAGCGACAACCGCATCGCCCTGCTTTTCACCGGCCAGAGTAAAGCCCCAAATCCAGACGGACAAGACGACCCTGAACACGCAGCTCTTGCTTTCAACCCCCTGACCCGGCCCCGTGTGAGCGTCCTGGGCCGTGCCGAAATCAATGACGACCCGCGCTTGCGCGCCCGCTTTATCGCCCGCCATCCTTGCGCCGCGCCCTATGCCGATTTTGCCGATTTCCGCCTCTACCGTGTTGAAGTCATCCGGGCCCATCTGGTCGCCGGCTTCGGCAAGGTGCGTGGATTTGACCGCAAATCCCTGATGCTGGACAACATCCCGGCCGATCTTTTAGCCGGCGAATCGCAGATAATTAGCCATATGAACACAGATCATGGCGCGGCGATCGCCCGATTT
>JABJES010000291.1 GCA_018663165.1 Rhodospirillaceae bacterium | reverse complement strand
GGCAATGACATCCTGATCGATATGTTCCTGCCGCCCAAAGGCAAGTCTCTGGGGCTGGCACCAGCCGATAATACCCCCCGGATTATCCCGGCGACCTATGTTGCCGCCGCTCCGCGTCAGGCACAGCCCAGCCGGATTCCCTGGTCCCGCGATCCAATCAATCTGACGGCCCTCGCCGCCATTGATGCGGATATAAAGCTCGCCTCTGCCTCTCTGGCCTACGGCAAATACCGGGTCATCAAACCCCAGTTGGCGCTGAAGCTCAAAGATGCGGTTCTTGACGTCACCCAGTTGACCGGCACGCTGTTTGAGGGGGCGTTTAACATGCGGGCGCGGATGATGATTTCCGATATGCCGACGATTGCCAGCACCATCTCGGTGACCAACGCCAATGTCGGCAAGGCCTTATTGACGGCGGGGAATATAGATGTCGCCAAAGGCCGTCTTAATACGAATTTTGACCTCACAACGGCGGGCCGTAATTCCTATGAAATGATCTCGCGTCTTAGTGGCAAGGGAAAATTCAACGTTACAGAAGGGATCGTCAAAGGCTTTGACCTCACCGCTATCAGCGAGCGTCTTAAACATCTCGACAATCTTGGCAGCTTCCTTGGCTTGTTGGACAAGTCCATGTCCGGTGGTCAGACGCCTTTCTCCCGTCTTGATGGCACCTTCGTTATCGACAAGGGCATCGCCACTACTAATGATATCTTGTTGCTGGCTCAGGCCGCCCGAGGTCAGGCTGCGGGCAATATCAATTTCCCGGCCTGGCAGATCAATTTGAAATCCGAGTTCTATCTGACCGAGCATCCCAAGGCACCGCCCTTCGGGATGAAGCTTTCCGGGCCGATCGATAATCCGAGAAAGGTTTTGGATGTCGAGCGGATGCAGGCTTATCTTTTGACTAAGGGTGTTGGCAAATTACTCGAAAGGGTTGTGCCCAAAGATGGTGCCACGGGGTCGCCGCTGGATCTCCTTCTTGGCAAGCAGCCTGCCCCCGTTCCTGTCCCTGGGGCACCCGCACCGGCACCCGCGCCGGTGAACCCGATTGAGCAATTGCAGAAGGACCCGAACAAGGCCCTGGAGAAAATCCTTAAGGATCTATTCTAGGCTTACCCCTTACCGTAGAGGGCTTCCAGCCGGTCCTTGTAAAGGGCGATAATCTTGTGGCGGCGGATTTTCATGGTCGGCGTCAAAAGACTGTTGTCGATGGTGAAGGGGGCGTCGGCGAGAATGAATCGGCGCACCCGCTCAATCAGTGAGAGTTTTGCATTAACCCGGTCCACAGCGGCGTCCATTGCCGCATCCAGTGCTGCCTTGGACGCCGTGGCATCGTCCAGCCCCTCTTCAGGTACAAGAACGGCGACCAGATGTGATTTGCGGTCGCCGTAAACCATCGCCTGGGCAATTTCCGGCTCCAGAGCCAGAATGCCTTCGACCCGTTGGGGCGAAAGGTTATCGCCGCCTGAATTGACGATGATGTCCTTCTTGCGGTCGGTAATGCGGATATAGCCGTTGCCATCAATTTCACCAATATCGCCGGTATGCAGCCAGCCATCCTGAATGGTCGCCGCCGTCGCTTGTGTATCGTTCCAATAGCCCTGCATCACCAGTTCGCCACGGACGAGAATTTCACCGTCGTCGGCGATCTTTACGTCGACGTCGATCATCGGCGGGCCAACGGTGGCGATGCGGTTGTCATGAGGCAGGTTGCAACTGATCACTGGGGCCGATTCCGTTTGCCCATATCCCTGCAGGATGCGCAGTCCAAGTGCTGTAAAGAAAAGACCGATGTCATAGTTAAGCGGTGCGCCGCCTGAGACCAAAGCCTTCAGCCTGCCGCCGAAACGTCCGTGCACCTTGCGCCGGACCAGAAGGTCGAGAACCCTGTTTGAAAGGCGCTGGCGACAAGAAAGGGCAGCGGGGGTTTCATAGGCCAGACTTCCCAGCCGCAGGGCTGTTCCAAAAAGCCGCGCCTTGATGCCGCCATTCCGGGCGACGGTGCGGGTGATCCGCTGATACAGGCTTTCATACAGACGTGGCACGGCGGTCATGATGGTGGGCCGGGCCTCGATCATGTTGCCGCCGAGATGTTCGATCCCCTCGGCGTAATAGATCTGGGCGCCGATGGAGAGGGGAAAGAACTGGCCCGCGGTATGTTCATAGGAATGGGAAAGCGGTAGGAAGGAGAGGAAAACCTCATCACTCAGGCCAAGCTCTTTGAGGAGATGATAGGCCCCCTTGCAATTGGAGAGAATCGCGCCGTGACTGAGCATGACGCCTTTTGGCATGCCGCCGGTGCCCGAGGTATAGATCAGGCAGGCGGTGTCACTGCGCCGCAATTGGGCGGCCCAGGCCTCTACTTCGGCGGCTTTCTCGGTC
>JABJES010000030.1 GCA_018663165.1 Rhodospirillaceae bacterium | reverse complement strand
GCGGGTTTTATCCAGCACTTTCTTTTTCGGCCGCTTAGCCATTTTTCACCCTTGCTCCCTTGCCAGAAACCATAGGCCAGAATAGTGAGACAGAAAAGCACCATAACGATCACAATTCTGTTAGAATTTGAGCAATGGGAAGTTTTGCCTACAATCGTCTGTGCGGGTTTTTATCCATCGGGACCCTGACCGGCCTCGTCCTTACCCTGCTCGCCTCCGGCCCGGCAGCAGCGCCACAAATTTCAGCCGAAAATCTGAGCGGCAAGCTGCTCGTCGCCACCCCCCATATGTCTGACCCGCGGTTTGCCCGCAGTGTCGTCTTTATTCTTCGCCATGACATTGAGGGCGCCATGGGCCTGATCATCAACCGCCAGATCGGCAGCGGCCCGTTGCTTAAGTTTCTTAAAGGTCTGGGGGTGGAGGACACTCAAGCCCAGGGGGACATCACCCTTTATTACGGAGGGCCGATGGAACCTTATCTCACCCTCATGCTCCATTCGTCGGATTACGCCATTGCCGAAACCCTGACCATCGACGGGATCGCCGCCATGTCCGGCGGCTTAGAAGTTCTCAAAGCTGTCTCAGAAGGAAAAGGCCCGAATAAATATATTTTTACACTCGGCTATGCAGGCTGGGGAAGTGGCCAGCTTGAGCATGAATTACAAGGAAATTCCTGGGTCGTTGTGCCCGCCGACGAAGAGATTCTGTTCGACGGTGATGTGGAAGAAAAATGGGAACGGGCCTATTCGCGCCGCAAAATCGACCTTTAAAAAATACGCTAGCCGGCACGAACCTGAGCCAGAAAAGCAGCAACGTCGCTTTTCAGCTTGTCAGAATAGCCGCCAAGTTCCTGAGCCTCGGTGAGAAGGCTGTCGGCGGCCTTGCCGGTTTGTCCGGCGACCTCGGTAACCACATTGATATGAGAGGAGACCTCACTGGTCCCCTGGGAGGCCTGTTGCACGTTGCGGGCGATTTCCTGAGTGGCGGCGGATTGCTCCTCTACCGCCGAGGCAATCGCCGTGGCAATTCCATTAACCTTTGAAATGGTGCCGGCAATTTCGCCGATTGCATCGACCGCACCCTTCGTCGCCGATTGAATGCCGGAGATTTGTTCGCTGATCTGCTCGGTCGCCTTGGCCGTCTGGGTGGCCAGGGATTTAACTTCGTTGGCGACAACGGCGAACCCCTTCCCCGCATCACCGGCCCGCGCCGCCTCAATGGTGGCGTTAAGCGCCAAAAGATTGGTCTGTTCGGCAATGTCGGTTATCAGTTCGACCACTTCACCGATAGCCTGGGCTGAATCGGCCAGACCCTGAACCTGATCCTTTGCGCTATCGGCCTCACGGGCGGCCTCGGCCGTGGTGGTGGTGGACTCGCTGACCTGACGGCCGATTTCGTCAATTGAGGCAGAAAGCTCTTCCGCCGCAGCAGCGA
This sequence comes from Rhodospirillaceae bacterium, assembly GCA_018663165.1. Lineage (GTDB taxonomy): Bacteria > Pseudomonadota > Alphaproteobacteria > UBA11136 > UBA11136 > JABJES01. The sequence continues at coordinate 2,583 of JABJES010000030.1, read as the reverse complement.
CCGTCTGGACGTTCGACGACGCCTCTTCCGAAACATTGGCGACAACGTTCGATTCATCGCTCGTCTTTCTAGCCGTCGAGGACATGGATTCGGCGGAATTCTGCATCTGGCTCGCGGCACCCGAAACGGCGGTAACGATCCCCCCGACCTGGCTTTCGAAATCATCGGCAAGATCGTGCAAGGACTGACGACGATCTTCTTCGGCCCTCTTTTCCTGTTCGGCCTGTTCATGAGCCAGGGCACTGACCTTGATGGCATTATCCTTAAACACCCCAACCGCCTGAGCCATGAGGCCGATTTCATCGGCGCGCTCAAGGCCGGAAATTTCAACATTGGTGTTGCCGCTGGAAAGCTCACCCATCGCTTCTCTGAGAGAACCAAGGGGCCGGAACAGAACTTTCACCACATAAGCGATGAAGGCAATGGCAAGAAGGGTAAGGATGGAAGCAATAATGATATCCTTGATCAGGATGTCATCAATAATGGCCAAGAAGATCGCCTTCTTAAGGCCGACATAGAGAATGCCGATCACTTCGCCCTGTTCATTCTTAATCGGATCGTAAGCGGTAAAAAAAGCATTGCCGAGAATATTGGCCTCGCCGCGATAAGGACGCCCATCCTTGAACAGAGCATCAAAAACCGGCCCCTTGGAGAGCTTGGTGCCGACGGCCCTTGAGCCGTCAGGCTTGATGACATTGGTCGAGACCCTTGTATCGTCCATGAAGATGGTGGCCGTGCCGCCAACCAGTTCCTTAACCAGATCGACAATCGCATGGTTGTCATTGGCGACATGATCACCAATGATCAACTGTCCGTCGCGAATAAAAGCCTTGTCCCCATAGCCGTTGAAAACATTCCACGCCACCCGCATGTTGGATTCCTGAGCCGTCTGGGCCTGGGCCAACATCTCGCCCCGCAAGACGTAAAGAGTGGAGGACATGAGCCCAATCACAAGAACAACAATCGCCACCAGACTGGTCAGGTTAATTTTCGCCGAAATTCCCAGCTTTGAGAAAAGGGAGAAACCTTCGCCTGTTTTATTGCTGCGACTTGCCATTGACGCCCTCTGATAAAAAATGTCTGAAACCTGCGCATAATGACTAACCCAGACAACTCTGGTGCACATTATGGCACTCTTTGAATCTTTATCCGTAATATACGTATGGTTGAATCATTACAATATTTAAAATTTTAAATATTCAATATTATTAGATAGAATTTTATCTTTATTCTATTCATAATTAAAATGTTGTTTGTCACTACATACTTTACACAGAATAGACGTCTATTAAGGCGGCTGTGATAATTTCGCCTCCCCCCTGAAGCAAACTGAAAAGTGTCGCCGCGAAAAAATGCCCTCTGTGAAAACGAAGAAAAAAATCCTGTTTGCCTTGATCTCGGTTTTGATCGCCATTGTCGGCACTCTGATCGCGGCTGAACTACTGATCCGCCTTCTGCCCTATAACGAAGGGCTCAGGGCCATGCCGGTGAATGCCAAAACCCCCATCTTCCACTTCCAGCCCGGTCGCGCTATCACCTGGTCTGAAGGCTGGGATTTCGCCATCATCAATCAGGTCCGGGTCAACAATGACGGTTTCGTCAACGGCCAGGATTACGACCCGCAAGCAGAGACACCGCTGCTGGCCATTATCGGCGACAGCTATATCGAATCCGGAATCGTGCCTTACACCGAGACGGTTCAGGGAAGATTGGCAAAACTTGTTGAAGACAAAGGCCGGGTTTACAGCTTTGCCGCCTCGGGTGCGGGCCTGTCCCAATATCTGGTCTGGGCGGCCTATGCCCGCGATACCTATCACCCCGACGGATTTGTCTTTTCCATCATCGGCAACGATTTCTCAGAGTCTCTCTATCACCGGGAGCATAGCCCCGGCTTTCATCATTTCAGAAAAAAGGATGACGGCAGCGCCGAACTGATGCGGATCAATTACGAACCAAGCCTGGTGCGGCGTATTTTTCGCAACTCGGCACTGGCCATGTATCTGGTGACCAATGCCAATCTGCCGAACCTGCTGAATTTTTCACTGAACAATCTGGGTAAGGATGACAAACGCTGGGTGGCCAACATTCCAGCCACAAGCGACGAGGAAATTCTGGCCGATTTCCGCTGGGCCGTGGATAGCTTTCTTGATGCGCTGCCCCAGGCCACCGGATTGCCGATGGAGCGTATCACCCTGACCTTCGACGGGTTTCGCCCACAGATGTATGAAGATAAACTCGACTTTGCCCTGACCAGTGTCTGGGCGAAGATGCGGGATTACATGATCGGACAGGCGACGGCACGGGGCATTAACATCATCGACCTGCACCCGGTTTTCATGGAGCGTTTCGCCGAAGAAGGTAAGCGTTTTGAATTTCCCACCGACAGCCACTGGAACCCAGAAGGGCATCGCGCCGTCACCGATGCCATTGCAAAAAGTGGCTTCCTAAATCCGGTTTTCGATTAACGGGAACGGATTTTCCGCCAGACAGTAATAAGATAAACAAACCCAAACCCGCTCAATATTGCCAATACCGGCTCAAGCGGCACCCGAAAACGCGACTGGCCATAAAACAGATAGCCAG
>JABJES010000003.1 GCA_018663165.1 Rhodospirillaceae bacterium | reverse complement strand
CGCGCAGACTAAAGAAAACGGATTGGAACGATGGCTGCAGCTAAGAAAGACAGCAAGAAGGATAATCGGGTCTATCTCTATGACTCGACGCTGCGCGACGGGGCTCAGACCCAGGGCGTTGATTTCAGCGCTATCGACAAGGCGATGATCGCGACCGAGCTTGATGCACTCGGCATTGATTATATCGAAGGCGGCTGGCCTGGCGCCAATCCTACCGACGACGCTTTTTTTGCCGATCCGCCGAAACTTAAAACTTCCCGGCTTGTCGCCTTTGGCATGACGCGGCGCGCTGGCCGCTCAACAGATAACGATCCCGGTCTGAACGCCCTCCTTGGCTGCGGCGTCGATGCGGTTTGCATGGTCGGCAAAAGCTGGGATTTCCAGGTTCGGGTGGCGTTGGGGATTGAGCCTCAGGAAAGCCTTGCCATGATCGGGGAAAGCGTCAAACGGGCGGTGACCGAGGGTAAGGAAGTGATGTTCGACGCCGAGCATTTCTTTGACGGCTACAAGGAGAATCCGGAATACGCCCTGGCCAGTATCCGTGCTGCTCTTGAATCCGGTGCCCGCTGGGTAGTTTTGTGTGACACCAATGGCGGCACCCTGCCTCATGAGGTTGAAGAGATCGTCTCCAAGGTTACGGCGCAAGTTCCCGGCGACCATTTGGGCATTCACTGTCACAACGATACCGAGAACGCCGTCGCCAACTCGCTGGCGGCTGTGCGTGCCGGGGTGCGGCAGGTGCAGGGCACGTTCAATGGCCTGGGCGAGCGCTGTGGGAATGCAAATCTGGTTTCCATTATTGCCAGCCTGACCCTGAAAATGGGTTATGAGACCGGGGTCAAGCCAGACAACCTCAAGCATTTGACCCACGTCTCGCGGGCAATCGACGAGCGCCTCAACCGCGCCCCTAATCGCCATGCGGCTTATGTCGGAGAATCGGCCTTTGCCCATAAGGGTGGGCTTCACGTCTCGGCGGTAGAGAAAGATCCGCGCTGTTACGAGCATGTCGAGCCCGAAAGCGTCGGCAATCGTCGCAATATTGTGGTGTCGGATCAGTCCGGCCGGGCCAATATACTTGCCGAGTTCCGTGACATCGGTCTTGAGATGGACGCCGATGATCCCAGGGTTTTGGGCCTGGTCGAGTTGGTAAAACGGCGTGAACATGATGGTTATGCCTATGACGGGGCGGCGGCGAGTTTTGAGTTGCTGGCCCGGCGCGCCCTTGGCGAGGTGCCTGAATATTTTACTCTCAACAGCTTCCGTGTGACCGATGAGCGCCGGTGGAACGCCAAAGGCGATCTCATCACCTTGTCGGAGGCAACGATCAAGCTCAATGTTGGCGACAAGGCCCTGATGACGGTGGCCGAGGGTAACGGGCCTGTGAATGCCCTGGACGAAGCCCTGCACAAGGCGCTGACGCCTTGCTTTCCAATTGTCGAAGGTTTGCGGCTGGTCGATTACAAGGTCCGTATTCTGACCCCCACTGAGGGCACCAAGGCGGTGACCAGGGTGATGATCGAAACCGCCGATCAGGAAGGTAACAGATGGGCGACGGTCGGGGTGTCGCCGAATGTGATCGATGCCTCTTATATGGCCCTCAACGATAGTCTTACCTATAAGCTTTTCCACTCTGGCGAGAAGGCTTGAGGGCGGCAGGCGGAGAATTGAAACCGCTTAATTCCATGCCTGCGATCATTCTGATTGATACGCAACTGGCCGAAAATATCGGCACCACGGCCCGGGCCATGCTCAATTGTGGCCTGACCGATCTGCGTTTGGTGCGCCCACGAGAGGCCTGGCCTAACGACAAGGCGGTTGCGGCGGCTTCTGGGGCCGATGTGGTTCTGGAAAAAGCCCGCCTGTTCGATACCACCAAGGAGGCGGTGGCCGACCTCAGGCGGCTTTACGCGGCCACGGCGCGCCACAGGGACATGAACATGCCGGTTGTGGCCCCCGGCGATGCAGCAACGGCTATGCGGGCTTTTGCCGCTCAAGGAGAGGCCTGCGGTGTTCTTTTCGGGCCGGAGCGTAGCGGCCTTGTCAACGACGACATTGCCCTTGCCGGAGAGATCATTCACTTTTCCCTCAATCCCGTTCATCAATCCCTCAATCTCGCCCAGGCGGTGCTGCTGGTGGCCTATGAATGGCATATGGCGGGAGAAACAGCCCCGATCGTCAAAAAAGGCCGCAAAGCAACGGGTGAGGCGGCCAGCAAGGCTGATTTGATCCGCTTTTTCGAACATTTGGAGGCAGAGCTGGACGACAGTGGTTTCCTCCGCCCACCGGAAAAACGCTCAAGCATGGTGCTTAATATCCGCAACCTGTTCCAGCGGGCGAATTTAAGCGAAACAGAGGTGCGAACCTTACGTGGAATCGTCAATTCTCTCGTCGTTTATGGTGGCAGCGGGGGCCCTGATAAGGCCAAAGGGAGGAAACCCTCGAAAAGGGCGACAAAAAAAGGCGACTAGAATGGTCTTTTTTCAGCAATTCGGTTTGACAAGCCATTCTCCGCCAGTATATTACGCGCTTTCCACGCAGACGTGACCGAAACGAGAAGGAAAGGGTCTGGTTTATCCATGACCAAACGTATCCAGTCGAAGCACAAGATTGACCGCCGCCTTAAGCTGAACCTTTGGGGACGGCCCAAAAGCCCTGTGAACCGCCGCGATTACGGCCCCGGCCAGCATGGTCAGGGACGCCGCCGCAAGCCGTCTGATTACGGCATTCAGCTCATGGCCAAGCAGAAGCTTAAAGGCTATTACGGAAATATCGGCGAAAAGCAGTTCCGCCGTTATTATGCCGAGTCGGTCCAGCGCAAGGGCGATACCGGTGAGAACCTGATCGAGGTTCTTGAACGCCGCCTGGATGCGGTTATCTATCGAATGAAATTCGTTCCGACGGTTTTCGCCGCTCGCCAGTTCATTAGTCACGGTCATATCCGGGTTAATGGTAAAAAGGTCAATATCCCTTCCTATCGGGTGAAAGACGGCGATGTGGTTGATGTTAAGGAAGGTTCTCGCGAACTGCCGATGGTTCTTGATGCGGTGGTTTCGCCGGAGCGCGAAATTCCCGAATATCTTGATGTCGATCTGCCGAAGATGAAGGGCACCTTCGTTCGTGGCCCCGGATTGTCCGATGTGCCTTATCCGGTGCATATGGAACCCAATCTCGTGATCGAGTTTTATTCCCGCTAGATTTCTCTACATTGAGTTTTTAAAAAACGCATACCGTTCGGGTGTGCGTTTTTTTATGCCCGAAGGGGAATAGAAAGAAAAGAGCCCCCGGCCAAGGGGGTGCCACAGAGAGAAAATCCTGAAAATCCCTCGGCACGGGAAATCAAAAAAGAGCCCCCGGCAGGGGGGTGCCGAGGGCTGGACTCCACTCCAGATGGGGGGGGAGGATTATCTGGAATGCATCGATAACAATGATCCTAACCTTAGAGGTATTAAAATATATATAATAGCGCCTTCATAATGGGTTCATATTTAAAGTAAATAAAGAATAAACAAATTTAATAAAATGCATAATATATAGTAAATATATAAAAACTATTAGTAGTAATAATTATGAATACCTTAATATTAATATATTATGGCTTGTATAAGTAATAATGATTGCGTGTTGTTCAAATTAACAAATATTTTTATTTGCTATATTCTTAGATCAGTGTCTCGCCTATCGGATTCATCAAGCTTAAATCTACAAAAACAGTCTCTTTTTGTAGAGTCGTATTGCCGTCATCCAGCTATCAGGATTTTCCAATAAATAATTTTGCCAAAAAAGCCGGCCCCATGGTTCGGGCCGGCTTGGGGCATCTCTATCTGTTGTCAGAGAGAAGAGCTCAGGTGAAAAACTTTAAGAGATTTTGTGGGTTCTGCTGGCTTTGACTGAGGCGCGCCAGTTCCATCTCATCGACAATTTGTTGTTCGGCCTGGCCTAAGGCCTCACTCGCTTGATCGGCCGATAAGGGTTTGTTTCCACCCGTCTCCAGGGCCGTATTGAGCTCGGCGATAAGGGCCTGTGACTTACCTTCGACCTGACGCAAGTTTACTGAAACGTTCCGGGTCGATGTGGCGACCCGTTCAAGGGCTGCGTCAAGGGCGCCTAAAGCTTGCGAGGCATCGCTGGCGGAGGAAAGGTCAATTCCCTCAAGCTCGAGACCGCCAGCGGTAAAGTCTTCTCCTGGCAGGGTGGCGTGAAGGGCGTTGCCGCCGTTGAAAACAGCCTCTTTGTTGCTGCGGGCGATGTCGATCCGGGCATCGATGAAATCAATGTTCAGCTTTGCCCGCGCATCCTTATCAAGGCCGTTATCGGTGGCGCTGGCGGCGAGGCTCTTTGCTTTGGTCAGACCCTCACTGATATTTTCAAGGGCGTGTTCCGCCGTTTGCAATCTGGAGGCGGTCTCGGCTTGTTTGGTGATTTTGCCGCGAAGCTCAATAACTTCCGGGGCGATTTGCCGGGTGGTGATCTGGTCCGCCCCATGGGACGGTAGACCAGCGGCTTCGCCGTCGCCGGGTTTGGCGTTCGGACGTTTGGCGGGCTCAGAGCGGGACGACTGGTCAGCAGGCTTGAGAGGTTCGCTCGAAGAAAGGCCGGTTGTTGGATCAATCACCATGATTCTTCCTCACTTTCACCTACAATATGGGGTTTATCGGCAAAAGACTCAAGTTTGACCGCGTATTCTTGTCTTAAGCCGCAGTTTCGTTTTTGGCGTCGATTCCCTTGCCGGAGAGGAGTTCAGACAGCTCGCCGTTTTCAAACATTTCCTTAATGATGTCACAGCCACCGACAAACTCACCCTTTACGTAGAGCTGGGGGATGGTCGGCCAGTTGCTGAACTGTTTGATCCCTTCGCGGATTTCCATGTCTTCGAGAACGTCAACGCTCTTAAACGGGATACTGAGGCGGCCCAGTATCTCAACGACGGCGGCGGAAAAACCGCATTGGGGGAAAACCGGGTTGCCCTTCATGAACAGGACAACATCGTTAGCGGTAATTTCAGCGCTTATTTTCTCAGAAATGGGGGAGTCAGACATTTAAGTGATCCTTTTTGGAAAAGTGTTATTCGTTTTCGGGGGTGGCGGTCTGGAGGGCGAGGGCATGTAAATCCCCCCCCATGCGACCGCCCAGGGCCTTATATACCATCTGGTGCTGCTGGACGCGGCTGAGGCCGTGGAAAGCCGTCGAGACGATTTTTGCCGCATAATGATCGCCGTCGCCGCGCAAATCTTCAATAACAATCTCGGCATCGGGAAGGGCGCCTTTGATCAGGCCTTCTATTTCTTCAGCAGACATAGCCATCGGGGCGTCTTCCTCAGTTTTCATCCGGCGCGGCCATATAGGCCGGGAACCAGGCTTCATGGGTTTTTGTAAGCTCAGACAGGGATATGGCGATAGCCGAGCCCACTGTCAATGTATCGCCGCCGGTTGTGCCGATAACCATTGCCGGAACTTCGGCGGTGGCAGCCTGGGAAAGAATGGTTTCCGGCTCATCCGTGGTGAGGAGATAGCGGCTCTGATCCTCGCCGAAAAGCCAGGCATGGAGGGGAATATCCAGGTTTTCGGGGGGCGAAACTATGGCCCCAATTCCCCCGGCGATGGCCATTTCGGTAAGCCCCAGCCCCAACCCGCCGTCGGAAAGATCGTGACAGGTCTTTATGCGACCAGCGGCGATCAGATTGCGGACGAAATCACCGTTGCGGCGTTCAATTGCCAGATCGATGGGCGGCGGGGCACCGTCTTCACGGTTCTCGATCACCTCAAGATAGGCCGAGACACCAAGCCAGCCTCGGGTCTCTCCGATCAGGATGATGGCTTCTTGCGGCTTGGTGAAGGCCGGAACCGCCTGATGGTCGAGGTCGTCGATCAGACCAACGCCACCGATTACCGGTGTTGGCAGGATGCCTTCGCCGTTGGTCTCGTTGTAAAGCGAAACATTGCCGGAGACGACAGGGAAATCCAGCGCCTTGCAGGCCGCACCCATGCCTTTGATGGCACCAACGAACTGGCCCATGATCTCCGGGCGTTCGGGATTTCCAAAATTCATATTATCGGTAATCGCCAGTGGTTTGGCACCACAGGCAATGAGATTGCGCCAAGCCTCGGCGACGGCCTGGGCACCACCGGTTTCCGGGTCAGCGAAACAATAGCGCGGGTTGCAATCTGATGTGATGGCCAGCCCCTTCGAGGTGCCATGAACGCGGACGATTGCGGCATCCCCGCCGGGGCGCTGTACTGTATCGCCCATGACCATGTGATCGTACTGCTCCCAGATCCAGCGTCTTGAGGCGTGGTTGGGCGACCCGAGAATGGCCTTGAGTGCGGCGGAAATATCGGCTGGGGCCGCCACCTCTGAAGGCGCAAGCTCGGCCCGTTTCGGGGTTTCCACCCAGGGGCGGTCGTATTCCGGTGAGGCGGCGACCAGCGGCGCGATCGGCAGATCGGCGGCGATCTCGCCGTGCATGGTCAACACCATACGGCCACTATCGGTAAGCTTGCCGACAATGGCGAAGTCGAGCTCCCATTTATCGAAAATGGCGCGGGCTGTTTCTTCGCAGCCCGGCTTGAGCACGATCAACATTCGTTCCTGGCTTTCGGACAGCAGGATTTCATAAGGCGTCATGCCGGTTTCACGGACCGGCACCTTGTCGAGATTCATCTCGATGCCGGTGCCCCCTTTCGACGCCATTTCGAAAGATGATGAGGTCAGCCCCGCCGCCCCCATATCCTGAATGGCGACGATGGTCTCGGTGGCCATCAGCTCAAGACAGGCCTCAAGCAGAAGTTTCTCGGTAAACGGGTCGCCGACCTGCACTGTCGGGCGTTTTTCATCTGATGCATCGTCGAATTCAGCCGAGGCCATGGTTGCCCCGTGGATGCCGTCGCGGCCGGTTTTTGAGCCCACATAAACCACTGGATTACCGATGCCGGTTGCGGCGGAATAGAAAATGCGGTCGGCAGGTGCCAGGCCGACGGTCATGGCGTTGACCAGATTGTTGCCGTTGTAAGAGGGGTGGAACTGGCATTCGCCGCCCACCGTCGGCACGCCAATACAATTTCCGTAACCGCCAACGCCTGCGACGACGCCGGAAACCAGATGGCGGGTCTTGGGGTGGTCCGGCGCTCCGAACCGCAGCGCGTTCATGTTGGCAATCGGTCGCGCACCCATGGTGAAAACATCGCGCAAAATGCCGCCGACCCCGGTCGCCGCCCCCTGATAGGGCTCGATGAATGAGGGGTGGTTGTGGCTTTCCATCTTGAAGATGACGGCCTGATTGTCACCGATATCGATAACACCGGCATTTTCGCCTGGCCCACAGATCACCCATTTGGCTTCTGTCGGCAGGGTTTTTAACCATTTTTTCGAGGATTTGTATGAGCAATGCTCGCTCCACATCACCGAAAAAATGCCAAGCTCGGTGATATTCGGCTCACGACCAAGAATGGATAGAACCTCAGCGTATTCGGCTTTTGTGAAACCGTGTTCGGCGACAATTTCCGGGGTAATGGCGCTCATCCCAGGGCCTCCACAAGGCCGTCGAACATCGGCCGCCCATCGGTGCCGCCGAGCAGAGTCTCGGCGAGCCGTTCCGGGTGCGGCATCATGCCGAGAACCGTCTTTGTTTCATTGTAAATTCCGGCAATGTTGCGCAGAGAGCCGTTGGGATTGGCATCTGTTGTTATCGCGCCTGTCTCATCGCAATAACGAAAGGCCACCTGACCGTTGTCTTCGAGGCGTTCAATAGTGGCCTCATCGGAAAAATAATTACCGTCGTGATGGGCCATGGGAATACGGATTACGTCATCTTTTCCATAGGCGCTGGTAAACAGGCTGTCATTGCTCTCGACTCGCAGATAGACGTCACGACAGATGAATTTGAGCGAGGCGTTGCGCATCAATATGCCGGGCAGAAGGCCGCATTCGGTAAGGATCTGAAAGCCGTTGCAGATGCCAAGAACCGGCACCCCCTTGTCGGCTCGGGCTTTGACCTCGCCCATAACCGGTGAATGGGCGGCCATGGCACCTGATCGCAGGTAATCGCCGTAAGAAAAGCCACCCGGCACGACGATAAGATCAACTTTTGGAATATCGGCATCCCCGTGCCAGACCATCGCTGGCGGTGCGCCCATGGCTGTTTCCAGCGATACCGCGATATCGCGGTCGCAGTTGGAACCGGGAAAGACGATGACGGCGGCTTTCATCGGTTGAGAATCCTAGCCGTCGAGCTCGATCGCATAATCCTCGATCACCGGGTTGGCGAGAAGCCTCTCGCACATGGATTGGACGTTTTGGTGGGCTTTTTCCGGGTCGGTCTCATCAATTTCGAGTTCGATATATTTGCCTTGGCGCACGTCATCGACGCCGGAAAATCCAAGCGCGCCAAGGGCATGTGAGATGGCCTTGCCTTGAGGATCGAGGACGCTGGTTTTGAGGGTAATGTGAACGCGGGCTTTCATAAGCCTATAGCAACCTCTGTCTATTGAATGGTATCGGGACCCTTGAGATCGGAGGGGCCGCTCTCGGGCAGAATTCCGAGCCTGCGGGCGACTTCTTGATAGGCTTCTTCGACATCGCCAAGATCCCTGCGGAACCGGTCCTTGTCGAGCTTTTCGTTGGTCTTGACGTCCCACAGGCGACAGGAATCCGGGCTGATCTCATCGGCCAGGACGATTCGCATTTCGTCGTTTTCCCACAGGCGACCGAACTCAAGCTTGAAATCGATCAGCTTAAGACCGACAGAGATGAACATACCGGTGAGGAAATCATTGATACGCAGGGCATAGGACGTAATTTCGTCCAGATCCTGGGGTGCGGCCCAGCCGAAAGCGGTAATATGTTCTTCGCAGACGAAGGGGTCGCCGAGATCATCGTTCTTGTAGCAGTATTCAACGATTGAGCGGGGCAGGGGTGTGCCTTCTTCCAAACCGAGGCGCTCGGAAATCGAGCCTGCCGCCACATTGCGGACGATCACTTCCAAAGGGATAATCTCGACCGCTTTGATTAGCTGTTCGCGCATGTTGAGGCGGCGCACAAAATGGGTTGGAATACCGATATCGCCGAGCCGCGTCATAATGAACTCGGAAATCCGGTTGTTGATCACGCCCTTGCCGGTAATCGTGCCTTTTTTCTTGTTATTGAAGGCGGTTGCATCGTCCTTGAAATACTGGACGAGGGTGCCCGGTTCGGGACCTTCAAAAATAACCTTTGCCTTGCCTTCGTAGATTTGCCTGCGTCGGGCCATGGACTGTATCCAGAATGAGAAGTACGAAAGAAGGAAAATCGGGGAAAATGAGACGATCCCCACTGAATTCCTTCTCCGTATATCAGTTTGTGCGCTGCAAAACAATGTCGGGCGCGCGCTTAATTCGCTTAAAATACGATTCCTTCGAACGGGGTCTTGTCGGGTGGTCCAGGGGCG
>JABJES010000249.1 GCA_018663165.1 Rhodospirillaceae bacterium | reverse complement strand
GCAGATCGTAAAGGTCAGTGGATCAAACAACAGATCGGACGGCGGCAGACCGTGCTTGGTGCAGGCAAATTCAAAAAGCCGACGGGCGAGCGCCACCTTGCTCTCAGTGTCCTTGGCCATGCCCTTCTCATCGATAGTCAGGGCAATCATCCCGGCACCAAAGCGGCGCGCCAGCTCTAAGCGCTTGGCCGCTGGCTCCTCGCCATCCTCGAAATTGATCGAATTGATGATCGGCTTGCCGCCATAGAGACCAAGGGCGGTTTCCAACACGTTGAGCTCGGTTGAATCGAAGACCAGAGGCACGGTGACGCCGCCGCGCATACGGCTGACAACCTCTGTCATGTCGGCAATTTCGTCACGACCGACAAAAGCAGTACAGATATCGAGGGTATGAGCGCCGTCGGTTACCTGTTCGCGCCCCATCTCAACGCAAGCGTCCCAGTCACCGGCTTCCTGGAATTGGCGGAATTTCTTACTGCCGTTGGCATTGCATCGCTCGCCGATATCAAGAAAGGCATTTTCCTGAACGTAGGGCACCTGGGCATAGAGCGAGGCAACAGAAGGCACCCAGTAAGATTTACGCCGCACCGGGTTCGGGCGGACATGTTCGCCGCCGGCACGTTCTCGCAGCATGGCGTCAAGAGCCTGGATATGGGGAATATCGGTGCCGCAACAGCCGCCGATCATGTTGACCCCGTCTTCCTCAATAAATCTCGAATGCCAGTGGGCCAGCTCGTCCGGCCGCAGGGGATAATGGGGTGCCCCATCAACAAGTTCGGGCAGACCGGCATTAGGCAGAACCGAGATCATCCCCGGCCAGTTTTCCGACAGCCATTTAATATGTTCGGACATTTCCTGGGGGCCAGTAGCGCAATTGAGCCCGATCACCGGCACGTCAAGGGCATTGACGATTGTCGCCGCCGCCGCGATGTCGGTGCCGACGAGCAGAGCGCCAGTGGTCTCTACCGTCACCTGAACAATAATCGGAATGTCGACTCCGGCTTGCGCTCTGGCGCGCTTGGCACCGTTGACCGCGGCCTTGACCTGCAAGGGATCCTGACAGGTTTCGATCAGAAAGGCGTCAGCCCCACCGGCAACAAGACCGTCGCATTGAAGAGCAAAAGAATCCTCCAGGGGCTGATAATCAATATGGCCGAGGCTCGGCAGCTTGGTTCCCGGCCCGATTGATCCGAGCACGAAGCGCTCGCGACCGTCGGCGGAAAATTCTTCGGCCGCCTCGCGGGCCAGTTCGACCGACCGCTTGTTAAGTTCAAACGTCTCATCGGAGAGGTCGAATTCACCCAGCGTAACGATTGAGGCACCGAAGGTGTTTGTCTCCACCGCGTCTGCCCCGGCTTCGAAATAACCCATGTGAATTTCACGCACCAGATCGGGACGGCTCTTGGTCAGAATGTCGGTACAATTTTCCTGGCCCAGGTAATCTTTCTCGATCGAAAGGTCGAGCGCCTGCACTCGGGTGCCCATGGCCCCGTCGACAAGCAGGATGCGGTCATTGAGATAGTCTAAAAATCGGCTCATGGTTTTAAATCTGCTCTAATATAATTAAAGAAAGAATGAAGGGCTAACGCCCGGCGCCGCCGGAGGTCTTCCGCAGGCCAAGAATATGGCAGATGGCAAAAGAAAGATCGGCCCGGTTGAGGGTGTAAAAATGGAACTCATCAATCCCCTTGGCGCGTAGATGCTGGCATTGCTCGGCGGCAATGGCGGCGGCGACAAGCTTGCGGGTTTCCGGATCATCATCAAGCCCCTCGAACATTTGCGCCATCCAATCGGGCACCGAAGCGCCGCACTGGCGGCTGAATTCGACCACCCGGGCATAATTCGTCACCGGCAGGATACCCGGCACGATCGGCACGTCGATTCCCGCCCCACGAGCCCGATCAATGAACCGGCAATAGATGTCCGGATCAAAGAAGAACTGGCTAATGGCGCGACTGGCCCCGGCATCAATCTTGCGTTTTAAATTATCGAGATCGGCTTGCGGATTGATCGCCTGGGGATGGGTC
>JABJES010000180.1 GCA_018663165.1 Rhodospirillaceae bacterium | reverse complement strand
TCTGGCGCAGACCAAATCGATGGGTCGGTCACCGACGAACCAGACATCAGGACCGCAAGCAACTCCACTTTGCGACAAAGCCTGTTCGACGATTAAAGGGGACGGCTTGTCCGCACCGGCATCGGATGCACCAACGAGGCGCGTAAAATAATCCTGCCAGCCGAGATGATCGGCCTCACGACGCAGAAGTGGGCCGATTTTATTACTGACAACGGCAAGGAAAATCTCCTTTGCCAATACTATATCGAGAAGATCCTTTGCCCCCTCCATGGGACGCAATTCATCAAGATGATGTTTGTTAAAATGATCGAAAAAAAGTTCCCTGGCCTGTTGCCACCTCTCACCAAAAATAGCCGGGAATGCGTCATCAAGACTCTGGCCGAGCCTTTGGTCGGCAACCTGCGAACTCCAGGGTGTAAAGCCAAGGGATGTCTGGGCGGCGTTGAGAGCAGCAACAATCGCCATCCAATTATCGACCAGCGTATTATCCCAATCGAAGAGCATGGCCCGGGGCGGAGACAGGTCGAAAGAAGGGCTCATTGAAAACTCAGCATCCCTCGTTCTGCTTATCCATATACGTCAGATAAGCCTGATGAAGATCGAGGGTAACCGGGCCGGGCTTTCCATTGCCGACGGGGGTCTTGTCGATTTTGACAATCGGCACAATAAAATTAGTGGTGCCGGTAAGAAAGGCCTCGTCGGCGACAAGCGCCTCTTCCAGGGTAAAGGGCCGCTCGGCGAGCTTTAATCCCTGTTCCCTGACCAATGCGAGAACCGCGCGGCGCGTAATGCCCGAAAGGATCGAATTATTGGCCGGGTGAGTAATGATCTCGCCTTCATGGGTGATAATCCAGGCATTCGATACCGAGCCTTCCGTTACCTCGCCCAAAGCATTGATCTGCCAGGCCTCAAAAGCGCCGGCCTCTTTTGCCCTTTGCTTACCCATCACATTGGGCAGAAGGGCAATCGCCTTGATGTCACAGCGTTGCCAACGGATATCGGGAATGGTGATAACCCTTACCCCCTTTTCCATCACTTTTGGATCATAGGGCCGGGCCCGCGACGCCGTGACCACCACACTCGCCCGCCCATGATCTGGATAGACATGGTTACGCGGTGCCACCCCGCGCGAGACTTGAATATAAAGGTAGCCATCGGCGAGCCGGTTACGTCTCAAACATTGAGCAAGGATGACAGCAAAAACGGAACGGGCAAAGGGACGCTTGATCGACAACTCATCAAGGGAGCGTTCCAGCCGCTCCATATGTCCCTCAAGATCTATGATGCGGCCACCGCGCACCCAGATTACTTCGTAAATTCCGTCAGCAAATTGATACCCCCGGTCCTCAATCGAAACCGCGCCCTGATCACGAGGCAGATAGCGGCCGTTTACATAGGCGATGCGGGGCATCTGAAATCCTTTGCAGAGAGAAAGACGGAGTTTGATTTAGATATAAAGGAACAACGCCGATGTAAAGAGCCGGGCGGAAATATGCCCTAGAAAAATTCCAGCCGCACCGAGAACATCTTTTCAACTTTTTTCACTGCATGTGTCGCAGCAAACAGGATCACCCGGTTGTCGGCCTTCACCTCGGTAGCACCAGTGGGAATGATCACCTCGCCCTCATGGACCAGCGCCCCGATCATAACGTCATCGGGCAATTCGATATCCTTGATCGCACGGCCGACCAGGGGTGATGTTTCCAGGGCCTCAAGCTCAATAATCTCGCCGACGCTCTCGCCCAGAGAATGAACGGACATGACACGACCACGACGAACATGTTGGAGAATCGTTGAAACCGTGGTGGCGCGAGGATCGATGACAACATCGATTCCAAGATCGGTAATTAATGGGCCGTAGGTCATTTTATTAACCAGCGTCAAGGCGCGCTTGGCCCCATAACGCTTGGCCAGCAGGCTTGAAAGGATATTGATCTCGTCATCATTGGTGACCGAAATTACGGCCTCCGTATCGGCGATATGAGCCTCGGTCAACACTTCCGGGTCAAGGGCGTCACCATGAAATACAAGGGCGTCACTGAGCGCCTGGGCAGCATTCTTCGCTCGACCTTCATCAATCTCGATAATCTTGAGCTTCATGCCGGGATAATTTTCACCAATGAATCTGGCGAGATAGATACCGATATTTCCGCCGCCGATGATAAGAACCCGGCGCGCCTCTATCTCTTCATGGCCAAAAGCCAGCATCGCACG
>JABJES010000058.1 GCA_018663165.1 Rhodospirillaceae bacterium | reverse complement strand
CAACCGGCGCCTATCAAAAGGCATGGCGTTAGAAGGGAGGGTTTCATGGTCGCGGCCACACCAAGCACGACTCTGGTCATGGGGCCGGTGTTGTTCAACTGGACGCCTTCGGCATGGCGGGATTTCTATTTCCGCATCGCCGACGAAGCCGACGTTGATCAGGTGTGCATCGGCGAGGTGGTGTGCTCTAAACGTGCGCCCTTCTTTGCGCCCTATATCCCGGAAGTTATCGAGCGCCTGCGCGCGGCGGATAAGAAGATCATCCTCTCGACCCTCGCCTTAATTATGAACAAACGTGAGATGGACAGCATTCGTGAGGCTGCCGAGGTTGGGGAAGCGGACATCCTCATCGAAGCCAACGACATCTCTGCTACCGCGCTGCTTTCCGGTCGGCCTCATGCTGTCGGCCCCTACGTCAACGTCTACAACGAGGATACGCTGGCCTATCTGGCGGCGAACGGTGCCTGCTCTGTTTGTTTGCCGGTGGAATTGGGTCTGGATGCCGTGGCTGCACTTGCCATGAACAGCCCTGTGGAACTGGAGGTTCTGGTGTTTGGCCGCTTGCCATTGGCGCTTTCTGCGCGCTGCTACCATGCCCGCGCCCACGGGTTGCATAAGGATGGCTGCCAGTATGTCTGCGCCGAGGATCCGGACGGCATGACGGTTAGTACACTGGATGGCGATCCATTTCTCGCAGTCAATGGCGTACAGACCTTGTCACATGCCTATACCGATCTGAGTGCGCATGTGGGTGATTTGCTCGATTTGGGAATTAGCCGCTTTCGCCTGTCACCTCATGCCAACGTCGATATGGTGGCGGTAAGCGAAGCTTATCGGGCCGTCGCTGTTGGTGCGTCGGGCCCGGAAGAAACCGGGGCGCGTCTTGCCGCTCTGGTCGGTGATGCCGAACTCTGCAACGGCTTCATTGCCTTCGAGGGTGAGGAATTCGACCGTCTTCATAAGTAAGGTTAATTTTTTAGAGCTTTGAATAAAGTCGGGAAGCTACTTATATTAGACGTTAACAATTGTCATTTGCACTGGGGGAGACATTTTTCATGGCCTTAAATCAACAAGCTGAAACAGCATTTGGGGGCTGCCCCCACGATTGTCCCGACACCTGTTCAATGGTGTTTGACATCAAGGATGGAAAAGTCGCCGGCGTAAGCGGCAACAAAGAGCATCCAATGACCAGGGGCGGTCTTTGCGTCAAGTTGAAGGATTATGAAAAACGCCATTATCATCCCGATCGTCTGCTCCATCCGATGCGCCGCACCGGCCCCAAGGGGTCGGGCCAGTTCGAGCGCATTAGCTGGGATGAAGCGCTGGATGAAATTTCCGGTAAATGGAAGGCCATAATTGAAGAATACGGGCCTCAAGCCATCATGCCCTATAGCTATTTGGGCCATCAGGGGCTTGTTCATGGCCTCAATGGCGGCGATGCCTTTTTTAACAAAATGGGCGCGACGGTCACCGAGCGCACTTTTTGCGGTGAAGGTTCCTGTACTGCCTGGTTGTCCACGGTTGGCCCAACTGCGGGTCTCGATGTGGAGAGTTATATCCACTCAAAATATATCGTCATCTGGGCCTGCAACAGTGTGAGCACTAATCTGCATCACTGGGCGATTGTCGAGGACGCCAGGAAGAAAGGCGCCAAAGTCGTCGTTATCGATTCATATAAATCACGCACCGCCAAAGCGGCGGACTGGCATATTTGTCCCAAACCCGGCACCGATGGCGCTTTGGCGATGGCCGTCATCAACAGCATTATTGAACAGGGTCTGGTCGATAAGGATTACGTCGACAATTACACCGTTGGTTATGATGAGTTGGCGGAACGCGCCAAAGAGCGCACCCCGGAATGGGCGGCAGAGATTACCGGTGTTAGCGCCGAAGACATACGCCAGCTGGCAAAAGATCTGGCCACCGAGCAACCCGCTGCTATTCGCATGGGTGTGGCGCTGGAACGACATTATGGTGGGGGGCAAACCATCCGTGCGGTGACCTGTATCCCGGGATTAACCGGCGCCTGGAAACATGTGGGCGGGGGGATTACGCAATTTCCCGTTTGGGAACATCCCTATAAATTTGATGTGATCTCTCGCCCGGATCTAATTCCGGAAGGCACGCGGGTCATTAATGCCCTGCAGGTCGGCCGTGCGCTTACCGGTGAAATGGATCTGGATATCCCGATCAAATCGATGATGTTCTGGAACGCCAATCCCGTCACCCAGGCACCGGAAACAGACAAGATTGTCGCCGGTTTGAAGAGTGACGATATGTTTGTGGTTTGCGCCGAGCATTTCATCAGCGATACCGCGTCTTATGCGGATATCGTCTTGCCGGCCTCCATGGGCGCTGAAATGGAAGACATGATCCTGTCATGGGGACATCTGTATCTCACCTACAATGCCAAGAGCGTTGAATCCCCCGGAGAAGCGATACCCAACAATGAAATCTTCCAGCGTCTGGCCGCGCGCATGGGCTATGAAGAAGAACAGTTCAAATGGTCGGATTCGGAATGTCTGGAAAACTATGTTGATTGGGATGCGCCTGCCTGTGACGGCATCGATCTGGAGTATATGCGTGCACACGGGTTTGCTCGCTTGAATGTGGGGACCAAGGATGACCGTTGCCCGCACAAAGAAGGCAACTTCCCGACCCCGTCGGGCAAATGTGAATTCAAGCTGGACGGGGCGGTCAACTTCGTTGCCGGACCCTTCCGCCAAATGTACGATGCTTTTCAGCCGGGCGAGCCACTGGACAGCTTGCCGGATTATGTTCCGTCAAGAGAATCAGCGGCGACCAACCCGGAACTGGCAAAGAAATATCCTCTAAATATTGTTTCACCCAAGAGCCACGGTTTCTTGAATTCCTGTTACGCCAATATGGATCACAAGATCAAAGGCCAGGGGGAACAATTCGTTTTGATTAACGCTGCTGATGCAGAACCCAGAGGCATTAAGGACGGCGATAAAGTTCGTGTCTTTAATGATCGCGGCGGTTTTGTCGGTGATGCAAAGGTCACTGACGATGTAAATGCGGGACTTGTCGTTTCTTCCCTGGGCTACTGGCGGCAATTAAACGAAGGGACGGTTAATTGCATTAGTTCCGCCGAGTTCGTCAATATGGGACATGCCCCGTCTTTCTCCGACAATCTGGTGGAAGTGAGGCTCACCAACCGCGGTGCCGGGGACGAGGAATCCGCCGCCGCCTGACAAAGGTGAGAACCCATACCGTCGAATAGTCCGGTCCCTCGACTTAAGTGAGGGCCGGCTATGGGTGCTCAATACATCATATTGGAGTTAGTGTTATGAGCGATGTAAACGATCCTGAAATGATCGAAAAAGTGATTCAGTTCTATATCGACGGCGCAAAATCCGGCCGTGGCGAGGATATGAAACCGGCCTTCCACGCCGATGCGACGATTTTCGGTTATATCGGCGATGATTTGTTCGCCGGACCGATACAAAAGCTTTTTGACTGGAACGATGAAAATGGTCCAGCAACCGGCCTTAAGGCGAAAATAGCCAATATCGATATCGTCGGCACGGTGGCGACCGTTCGTTTAGAACTTGATGACTGGACCGGCCATAAATTTACCGACCTGTTCACCCTGCTTAAGGTAGACGGTGCCTGGAAGGTGATGAATAAAGTGTTTCACCTCCACGCTTAACACGTCGCCCTCAGGTATCGGTGCCGCCGACGGTCAGGCCGTCGATCTTGAGGCTCGGCTGGCCGACGCCGACCGGCACATGCTGGCCGTCCTTGCCGCAGGTGCCCACACCATTATCGAGTTTCATGTCATTGCCGATCATTGACACCTTGGTCAGAACATCGGGACCGTTGCCGATCAGGGTGGCACCCTTGACTGCCGGGCCGATTTTGCCGTCCTCGATGAGATAGGCTTCCGAGGCCGAGAAGACGAATTTGCCGCTTGTGATGTCGACCGAGCCACCGCCGAAATTGACCGCATAGAGGCCCTTGTTTACAGAGCCGATAATTTCGGCCGGGTCGTGGTCTCCGTTCAGCATATAGGTGTTGGTCATGCGCGGCATGGGGACATGGCCGTGGCTCTGGCGCCGCCCGTTGCCGGTCGGCGCAACACCCATGAGGCGGGCATTCATGCGATCCTGCATATAGCCTTTCAGGATACCATCCTCAATCAGCATGGTGTTTTGTGCCGGTGTTCCCTCGTCGTCGATGGTCAGGGACCCGCGCCGGTTCTCTAATGTCCCGTCGTCAACAACGGTAACACCCTTGGCGGCGATGCGCTGGCCCAACAGACCGGAAAAGGCGGCTGTTTTCTTGCGGTTGAAATCGCCCTCCAGGCCGTGGCCGATGGCCTCATGCAACAGAATTCCAGGCCAGCCGGGGCCGAGCACGACGGTCATTTCGCCGGCGGGTGCGGGTACCGAGTCCAGATTGACCAGGGCCTGACGCAGAGCCTCGTCAACGGAATGTTTCCAGTTGTCGCCCTCAAACCAGTGGGCAAAGCCATGGCGTCCTCCGCTGCCATAGCTGCCCTGTTCCATGTGCTTGCCCTTGCCGGCGGTGATCGAGACGCTTAGCCGCACCAGGGGGCGGATGTCACTGGCATGGGAGCCGTCGGGGCGGATAATGCGAACCGCCTGCCATTCCCCGGCAAGCGAGGCCATCACCTGTTTGACCCTGGAATCCTTGGCCCGGGCATAGGCGTCAATTTTGGCCAGCAGCTTTACTTTTTCGGCGAAGGCTATTTCGCCCAAGGGGTTGAGGTCGTCGTAGAGGCGCAAATTGGTCGAGGGTGGTGGGTCGGCAAAGGCATCGCCCTTACCTCTATGAACGGTTTTCACAGTTTCCCCGGCACGCTTTATCGCCGCTTCGCTGATCTCGGAAGAATGGGCGTAACCGGTGGTTTCGCCTGAAACCGCCCGCAGCCCAAAGCCCTGAGAGGTATCGAAGCTGGCGTTTTTCAGTCTTCCATCGTCGAAGGTCAAGCTTTCGGATTGGCAGTATTCAAGAAAAAGCTCGCCATCGTCGCAGGCGTGAAGGGTTTCGGCAACCAAGGCCTCTGCACGGGGTTTATCAAGCCCGGTGCGGTCGAAAAAGAGATCGTCTGTCGCCGATAAATCGCTCATTTCAATGAAATTCCCTGATTATTACTTTAAAGTCCCGACCGAAAAGCCGTTTAAGCCGCCCAGCTACTATATAGGAGAATCATCAGCGAATTCAGCCCCTGACCCTAGCAAGGTCGACAATGGCGGCATTTTTAGACTCTTTCATTACAAAAATTTACCACGAGGTGCTTTCTAGGGCTTGAGCATGGGATTGGCTCTGTGTAAGGTGCTGACGCACTTGAAAAAGGGGGGGCCCTGACGGTAGTGTCTTTTCTGCAAGGAAAAGACCGCAAAACGTCTGGGGGATTGACTGCCTCAATTTCATGCATAAACCGGGCGGGTACTCAAAACTTTAACCGCTCAATTATTTTCTGAAACAGGGCAGGATAAAAATGTTTCTGAAAAATTATTTCACCGCTTTCACAGCGGTTCTTTTCACGGCTCTGACTTCGACGGCCGTTTTCGCAGCAGAGGGTGCTCCGGCACCTTGGGAGTTCGGCCTTCAGAAAGCCGCTTCACCGGTCATGGCACGGATTACCGAATTCCATGACCTGCTTCTCACTATTATTGTTGCGATCACGCTTTTCGTTACGGCGTTGCTTGCTTATATCGTCATCCGGTTCCGTGCCTCGAAGAACCCGGTGCCTTCGAAGCTGACCCATAACACGCCGATCGAAGTGATCTGGACGGTTTTGCCGATCCTGATTTTGGTGTTTATCGCCATTCCTTCTTTCAAGCTCCTTTATTTCGAGGATCGCGCCGTTGATGCGGACATGACCATCAAGGTCACCGGTCATCAGTGGTATTGGGAATATGAATATCCCGATCACGGTGAGATCACCTTCGACAGCTATATGGTGGCTGACGACGAACTGGAACCTGGCCAGATCAGGCTGTTGAGCGTGGATAATCCTGTTGTTCTGCCGGTTGGCACGACGGTTCGGGTCCTGCTGACTTCGCCGTCAGATGGCGTCATCCACAGCTGGGCCGTTCCCTCGATGGGGGTCAAGACGGATACCGTTCCCGGTCGCCTTAACGAGACCTGGCTGAAGGTCGAGGAAGAGGGCTGGTATTACGGCCAGTGTTCAGAGCTGTGCGGTGTGAACCACGGGTTTATGCCTATAGCGATTCATGCTGTTTCTCAGGCGGATTTTGACCAGTGGGTTGAAGAAGCCAAGGAAGAGTTCGCAAGCGCCGACCAGGGGGATACTCCATTTGAGGTCGCGCAAACGGTTAACCGGCAATAAGCCCAAAAGAAAGAGTTTGTCATGAGTGAATCTCACGCAAATCCCACCGGCTGGAAGCGCTGGGTATTTTCGACCAACCATAAGGACATCGGCACGATGTACCTTATTTTCGCCGTCATTGCAGGCCTTGTTGGCACTGCCTTTTCGGTGGTCCTGCGCATGGAGCTCGCCGAGCCCGGTATGCAGTATTTTGGCGATAACTATCAATTGTTCAATGTATTTACGACGGCTCATGGCCTGATCATGGTGTTCTTCATGGTTATGCCGGCGATGATGGGCGGATTTGGCAACTGGATGGTGCCGCTGATGATTGGCGCTCCGGATATGGCCTTTCCACGGATGAACAACATCAGCTTCTGGCTGCTGGTTCCTTCGCTTCTGTTGCTGGTATTGTCCTCGGTCACCGATGGCGGTGCGGGCACTGGCTGGACGGTTTACGCGCCCTTGAGTACTTACGGGCATCCTGGCAAGGCGGTAGATCTGGCGATCCTTGCGCTTCATCTTGCCGGTGCGGCCTCGATTCTTGGTGCTGTCAACTTCATCACCACCATCTTCAACATGCGCGCGCCGGGGTTGACGCTCCACAAGATGCCGCTGTTCGTCTGGTCGGTGTTGATCACTGCCTTCCTGCTGCTGCTTTCGCTGCCGGTTCTGGCGGGCGCCATCACCATGTTGCTGACGGATCGTAATTTTGGCACCGCCTTCTATTCTGCCGAAGGTGGCGGTGATCCGATCCTTTACCAGCATCTGTTCTGGTTCTTTGGTCATCCGGAAGTCTATATCCTGATTATTCCGGGCTTCGGCATCGTCAGCCAGGTGATCTCCACCTTCTCGAAAAAGCCGATCTTCGGTTATCTCGGTATGGCCTATGCCATGGTGGCGATTGGTTTCGTCGGCTTCGTCGTCTGGGCTCATCACATGTATACGGT
>JABJES010000250.1 GCA_018663165.1 Rhodospirillaceae bacterium | reverse complement strand
GGCGGCAGGCTGGCAAGGGTGTCGGGTAGCTTGCCCTTGCCGTCCGCGCCGTTGGGGCGCAACGTCACCAATGGGAGAGCGGCGTTAAAGGGCGGTAAATTCATCGCCAGCTGACCGACTGGACGCGTCACCAGGTCGAAAGGGATGCCGTTGCGCGCGTCGACCAGCACTTCATAGCGCTCACCGGCATACATCATCAATTCCTTAAGCTCGACCGGTTCGCCGAGCAGGCCGCCGTCACTTGCTATGATAAACATTGAACGGTTGTCCGAAAGTGAGAGCCGGTAGCTGCGCGCATTAGAGCCGTTAAGGAGTCGCAGGCGAATCCAGCCGCGCGCCGTTTGCGCTGCAGGATAATGTGCGCCATTGACCAGCATTGTGTCGCCAATATAGCCGGTCGTGACCGCCACCATGTTAAAGCGGTGGAAAAACGAGCCGTCGGCGTTAAAACGCCGGTCCTGAAGGATCAGGGGAATGTCATCGACGCCCCATTGTGATGGCAGTCCGAGCGCGTCGGACTCGTCGTCATCGATCAAGAACAACCCGGCCAGACCCTTGATCACTTGTTCAGCCGTTGTCGGATAAAAATGCGGGTGGAACCAGCAGGTCGCCGCCGGTTGTTCAATGTTGAGCGTTGGCTCAAATGTCTTGCCGGGATTTATCACGCTGTAGGGACTGCCGTCCATATTGCCGGGGATCTTGAGCCCATGCCAATGCATGGTGGTGTCTTCCTTGATCTCATTCGTCACCTTCAGGACCACTTTGTCACCACGCCGCACGCGGACGGCCGGGCCGAGAAAGGGGCCGTTAATGCCATAGGTGGGTGTGGTGATGCCGGGCAAAAATTGTTGCTGGCCTGACTGGACGCGCAGCGCGATCTCTCCCTTGGCGTTGGCTTTCAGCTCCGCTGGGATTGGCAGGGCAGGGCGATCTTGCGCGCGGACCGGCCAGGTGAAGGGGAGCTGGCCCAGTGCCGCCAGTGTTGTGGCACCCGACAAAAGTTCACGTCGCGAAATTTTAAACATCAGTCACCCCCCCCTGCTGTAAAGATATTCTAGGCTTGTATTCTATTTAATAGCTTAGCCGACATATTCTGGGGCGGAAACCTCTACGGAAAATACTTACGAGCTTCCTTCCAGCGATCGCGAGTGGCAAATCAACCTGATCGGAACCTATCAATCCTCATAAGAAAAACCCCGCCGTTTCCGGCAGGGCCTGTCTTATCGCGAGCGCCTGAAAAGAGATCAGAGAACCGATTCAACCCATTCGTAAAGCTTGCTTTTGGGCAGACTGCCGACCTTGGTCGCCGCCACCTGGCCGTCTTTGAACAGGATCAGGGTGGGAATACCGCGCACCCCGTATTTCGTCGGAATGCCGGGATTGCTGTCGATATCGACCTTGGCCACAGTCACCTTGCCATTCATATCCGCGGCCAGCTCACTGAGAAGAGGCGCGATCTGCTTGCAGGGGCCACACCATTCAGCCCAAAAATCCACGATAACCGGCCCTGAAGCCTTGAGAACTTTTTCTTCGAACGTGTCGTCGGTAACCTCGGTCGGAATCGACATTTATCATCCTCTGGAATTAACATTTTAAGCGTTTAGGGACCCTGATCTGAGCCTCCATCAATCTAGGAAGCCCGACCCCGAGCGTCAAGGCGCGTGGGCGTCAAGCAGCGCGTCAGGCAAGGCCATAAGCACCGGTCCGTCTGTCCACAAAAGGGCGCAACGCACTGGTTTATCTGGATAAATTCCTTGCAAGGCCGCCCGGTATGCAGCCATTTGCCGCAGGTAAATTAGAGGCACGTCTGGCACTTTTTCCGGCCGCGGCCGGTTGGTCTTGTAGTCAACAACCAGAACCTCGTCCGGTGTTACGCAAAGCCGGTCCACCTGACCGGAGATCACCGTATTTCCGGCCTGTCCGGCGACCCTGACTTCGGCCAGACTACCGGGGCCGAAAAGCGCGGCAAAGGCGGGATCGGCGAGAACGGCAAGAGTCTCGTCGGCGATTTCCGTCTGCTCGGCATCATCAAGCCGGTGAATGGCGCGGGAAAGATAGCGCTGGCACGCGCTCGGCCAATCCTTTTGCGCCATTCCGGGCAGGCTCTCAAGCAAACGGTGGATCAACCGGCCCCGTTTGAACCGCGCCCCTCTCTCCGTCCCGGCAAGGGGCGACAGGCTGGCTGGCTCCACCTCTTGCGGCCTTGAAGGGGCCAGAGGCAGGGGCGGAACGGCCTCAATGGGGGCTGGTTGACGCGCCCATTGAGGCAGCACCTCAGGGGCCTGCGTCAGACCAGCGACAATTTTGTCAGCTATGGGGGGTTCTTCCTGGGTGCTTTCCAGACGCCAGCCGGACTCGCCAAACATCTCCACTTCGCACGCCAGCTCTTTTAAGGCGGCGGCGACCAAATCATACCAACAGCCATCACCACGGCCTTTTTGAGTTTCCCAGCCGCAAATATAAAGCCGGTCCCGAGCACGGGTCAGTGCCACATAAAGAAGCCGCCGGTATTCTTCTTCCCGAAGTCGTTGCGCCTCATCGCGGCGGCGCGCACAAGCCGCCTCTTCATTGGCTTTACGCACCGGCCATAAGGGGAGTGGCGGCGGCCCGTCTTCATGCACATCGCCGCTTTCCCACAAAAGACCTGATTCCTGTTTTGCATCAGGCACCCGGCAGGTGTCGGGCAGGAAAACGATATTGGACTCCAGACCCTTGGCGCCATGAATCGTCATCACCCGCACCTCGTCGCGGAATTGTTCGAGGTCACGCTTGACCGTCGTGCCACCAGCCGCCAACCAGTGAAGAAAGCCCTGAAGCGAGGGCGTATGGGCACGTTCATATTCAAGGGCCAGAGAGAGAAACTCGTCAAGCGGATCATTGGCCTCAAAACCAAGGCGGGCAGTCAGCCGATTACGGCCGCCGCCGGGGCCAAGCAGAGCGGAGAAAAGCTCAAAGGGCGGGGCATAATCCACACTTGCCAAAAGCGCTTCGAGTTCATCTACAGCCAGTGTAAAACGCGGCGTCTCCATCCGCCGCTTACGAAGTTCAGGCCACAGCCGCTGGGCTCGTTCATGGCAGAGAGAGAAAAGGTCTTCTTCGTCAAAACCGAAAAGCGGCCCCTTAAGCACTTCCGCCAACGTCAAATCGTCGTCGGGCAAGAGCAGGAAATTTCCCAGGGCCACAAGGTCCATCACCGCGATCTGTTCGGTCAGGACCATTCTATCGGTGCCGGCGACGGCGATCCCCTTTTCCTTCAGGCGACGCACCATTTCCTCAACAAAGGAACCGCGACGGCCGACAAGGATGAGAATGTCACCGGGGCGAATGGGCCGATTACGGCTGTTAAGAATTTCCTCGGTTTCGATCCATCCTTTGATCGTCGTGGCAATGCGCTCGGCCAGCCGGTTTTCCGGGCTGTCGACGGAGGTCTGGTCAAGGGGCGCATCCCAAGGCAAGACTTCTGGTTTTTCGGCGGCTTTGACAATCGGCCACAACTCGACCAATCCGGCTTGACCAATGCGGGTCGGACGATGGCGGATTTCAGCCCCCTTGAGGCTGACTCCATCCCGCGCTTTGTCATTGGCGAACACCCCATCGACGGTTTTGAGCAGAACCGGCACCGTGCGAAAGGATTGCGCGAGCTCCACCGGTCGCCACTCAAGCCCGGCAGCCGTCGTCCGTTCGGCAAAATGCGCCCGCACCCGCTCAAACATGGCCAGATCGGCGCCTTGAAAACTGTAGATCGACTGTTTCTCATCGCCGACGGCAAACAAAGTGCGCGGGGCCAGACCTTCCCGCGTCCCCATTCCGGCATAAAATTCTTCGGCCAGAGACTTGATCACCGCCCATTGGTCGGGACTGGTGTCCTGGGCCTCATCAACCAGAATATGCTCAATACCGCCATCAAGCTTGTAATGGACCCAGGAAACGCCGCCATCTGCCTCCAGCAGGCCACGGGCCTTGAGGATCAGATCGTCGTAATCAAGCAGCGCCCGGCGCTCTTTTAACGACTGATAACGACCGATAAGGGCCTCGGCGATGACCAGCAGGGATCGGCTCGCCTCGGCCACCGCCACCGCCTTGAGACGCTCAAGCAGTTCCATGATCCGTTGCTGTTCGATGAGCAAAATATCCAAGGCCCGAGGATTAGCTTCCTTTGGTTTCTTGGTTATCAGTCCGCTTTCCTTGCGCGGCTCTCCAGCCTTGGTAAGGAAAAGGTCGATATATTCCCCGCCCAGCATGGCCACCCGGTCCGATGGATTTTTCAACCATTTGCGAATTGTTCCGGCCCGGCCCTTATCCTTGTCCGTTCCCTGATCCAAGGCCGCCACTACGGCGTTTAATCCCAGCTCATCGAAGGCCCCGCTCTGGCACGCCGCCGCCAAAATGCTGTCATTGGTTTCGCCCTCGCCAAGCCCCAGAACCCGCCGCACATCCTTTTCCGCCCGCGCCAGGCCGTCCTTGCTTTGCAGACGGGTGAGACGACCACGCTGATAGGCCAGTTCTTTGAGCACCCGGCTGAATCGCGCCTCATCGCAGAGCGCCACCACATGATCAAGGGCGTCGGCGAGTTGCGGGTGGTCGCCGTCATGGGCGCGGGCGAGAATTTGCAGCCGTGCCTCGTCGAGAAGTTCAGCCGAGCTGCGTTCATCCATGGCGGTGAAATGGGGGGATAAATCGGCCTCAAGGGGAAAGCGTCCGAGAAGCGACTGACAAAAGGCGTGAATGGTCTGGATTTTAAGCCCACCGGGCGCATCAAGGGTTTCGGCAAACAGCCGCCGCGCCGGGGCCAGTTCTTGCGTCTTAACTTCGTGTTCGAGAAGCGCATGAAGCGCCGCTTTCAGATCCTCATCATCAAGGCGCACCCAAGCCCCGAGCATATGGTGAAGCCGGTTCGCCATTTCCGCTGCCGCCGCCTTGGTAAAGGTCAGGCACAAGATACGCTCGGGCCTTGTGCCGCCAAGCAACAGACGCACCACCCGATCCACCAGCACCCCGGTCTTACCTGAGCCGGCATTGGCCGAAACCCAGACCGAGGCCTGCGGCGCAGCAGCGATACGTTGATCAGCCGAACGGATCAGAGGCGGAGTTGTCTCCTTCTTTGATTTGGCGGCGCTCATTCGTCCGCCTCGCCGCCCGACGACCATTCCTTGACCCTGGCCAGATGATCGTAATCCCCGGCATATTTCATGAACTGGGGATGGGGCCGCGACAGATAGGGCGTTGTCGGGTCGTCAAATTTGGCGATCCGCGCCACCAACCCTGCCACCGCCGCCTCGCCCAACGCCAGGGCGTCAGCTTTCAGGGGCTTCAACTCTCCAACCGGCTCACCGCCCGAAAGTTTTACATAGTCGAGGCGCGCCACCGGCATTTTTTCCAGGCCCTTAAATCCACCTGCGGCAAGGATGGCCGCCTCAAGGGGGAGCTGGGGCGAAAACCCGCTTTCCACCTGTTTAAGTGTTGGCGGCGCGCCGGTCTTGTAATCAACGATAATGCCCCCGCCTTCGGCCGTGCTGTCGATGCGGTCGGCCCGGGCGGTAAGGGTAAAATCGCCGCCGGGACCGGCAAGAATCAACGCTCCATCGGCCTCTGTGGCGAGCGGGGAAATGCCCTCGGCCCGCCGCCCACGTTCCTGTTCGACAAACCAAATTGCGATGCGCTCGAACCGCGGCCACCAGAAGGCGCGCACGGCGGGGCGCTCCAAGGATGTTCCCAGAGCCTGGCGTCCGCATTCAAGAAGTTTTTCGATGGCGTCACCGGGCAGATCCTTCGGATGGGCGGCAACAAAATGTTCAAGTGCCAGATGAATAAAATTGCCTCGTTCGGCCGCACCGGGATCAGCATCCAGCGGGTCTAAGGGGCGCAATTTCAGAATATGACGGGCGTAAATGGCATAGGGGTCCCTTACCCAGGTCTCGACCCTGGTGACCGAAAACTGGCGCGGGCGGGCGGCGAGAGGCGGGGCAGGCCGTGGCGGGGCAATGACAATGGTTTTGCCGGGGCGGTCGAGGCTTTCATGCCAGGCCAGATATTTATCCCCGCCGAGCCTTGTTGCCCCATCGCCGAGCAAGGCATCAAGACGGCTGAGCCATCGAGAAGGCACCGTCGGCGTCCCCTCAACACGGGTAGCACGGGTCATCACCACTTCTTGGGCGGCAAAGGCCTGAATGAAATCATGGGCCGACAGGCCGACCCGGCGCTCAGACGATGACAGACCGAAACGGGCGCGCATGGGTCTGCTCATCCAGGGATCGGCTTGTATCCGCGCCGGCCAGCTTTCCTCGTTAAGGCCACCGAGTATTGCCAGATCGACCTTTTGCATACGGGCCTCCATCAACCCCCAGATGAAAAGACGATTGTTGCGGCCATAGCGGGGACGCACCGGCCGACCGGCCATCAATGCGTCGAGGAATGCCGGATAGTGCGCCGGATCAAGGGGCGCAAATCCATCCGCCGCGTCGAAAAGCTCAGCGATAAAATCAGCCGCCACCAGCCCCGCCTCGCCCCGCCACAAACGCGCAACCCCCGGCTCATCACCATCGCCGGCAAGGGCCTCGGCAAAATCGAGATGGGCCCGCAAAAGCGTCTCAAGGGGCACCTCCCTGCGAGAGAACACCTCCATAAAAGGTGCTGCCATCACTGCCAGTTGTTGTAGCCACTTGGACAAATCCTTTTGTTTTTCATCCCCTTCAAGGGCGGCCAGCAACCCGTCAAACCCTTCCCTCGGGCGGACCCCGCGTAAGACCGCCTCTTCAAGGCGTCTAACCCGGCCTCTGAAAGCTCCTGCACTTTCACCACCACAAGCCAGGGGATGCTTAAGCACCGCCAACAGGGGCACCGGCTCGCAGGCCGCCGCCGCCATTTCCGCCGTCAGCCGCAGGAAGATGCCCGGCGGGGTCAGAGAAAGCGCGCTCCCCGCCGAATCGTCCATATCGACGCCCCAGCGTTTCATTTCCGCCGCCACCCGGCGCGCCAGCCCTCTGTCCGGCGTGATAAGGGCGGCGCGCTTTCCCGGTGTTTCCAAAGCCTCGCGGAGCAACAACGCAATCACCCCGGCCTCTTCCCGGGGGCCGGGACATTCAATCCGTGACAGCCCCTTCAGGGCTTCGTCTGCGGGGGGGGGCGACCCCGCCCAAGCCATGCTGGTTTCAGCCGGACGCATGAGCTGGGAGAGGAGTTGCAGGCGAGGTTGGGTGGACGGATTTTTGCTGTTCTTCTCCACCTTGGCCACATCTTCCCAATCCCTGACATCGGTCCGGCAAACGCCCAGACGAGCGAGGAGACGGGCAAGGCCGTATTGCGGGTGGGTTGCCGCACTTTCGCTCTTGCTGGCGAGAACGGCCCAGCTTTCATCATCCATGTGACGGTCGAGACCGGGCAGGATCACAGCACCTTGAGGAAGAGAGGCAACCACCCCAAGCAATTCGGCGGTGGCTGGAATACTGCCGGTACTGCCCGCCGCGATGACCGGGCCGGGGGGGGGCTTTTGCCGCCAGGAAGCCGCCTGGGCCTCAATCAAACGGTTGCGCCGATCCGCCGGGTCAAGGCACCCTTCGGCGGCCAGAACCCCCGCCCAGTTAGCGGTAATGATGCGAAAAAAATCGAGCGAGATTTGCCAATGGCTGGCGTATTCCTCAGGCACCAGGTTTTCGAGCGCCGAAAAATCCACCCCTTCGGTTTCCACCTGATCGATAAGCCGCGCCAACTCTGCGGCCAATCGCGCCGCCTGGTCGGGGCGACGAGGTAACAAGCCTTGTTTTATTTCCCAATCCCGGATCAGCCGGGCGAGAAGCAATCGACGGCGCAGCTCCGGCAAAGCGGGGGCCAGTTCGCCGTCAATCCCGCCTGCCAACCCTGCACCACCGGTAAAATCGAATTCCTCTTCATCTATATCACCGATCGGCACCATGGCTGGCAACAGCATTGGTCGCCCCCCGGAATATAGCAGAAAGGATTCAGCCAAGGCCCGGGCAGCGCGCCGGTTAGGCAATAAAATCGTCAATTTTGATAAAAATGCAGGATCATCAGCGCCAGGGGACAGGCCCGCCTTTTCCCCCATAATTGCCGCAAGTCCATCCGCCATCAAGCCAGCCGCCAGCATATCGGCAAAGCCGCCATTCCCGGCAATGGTGAAAATCCTCGGCATCGTCAAGAAAAAGACTCTTCGGCTTCTTTCAGACCTTCCGGGGTGCTGATATGAAACCATTTGCCCTCATGAGCGATGCCATATAGCCGCCCGCTTTCAAGCGCCCGGTCGTAAAGAAGATTAAGCGAAAAAGGCCCTTGCGGGACGGTCTCGAAAAGACGGGGATGGAGCAACTGGACGCCGGCGAAGACATAAGGGGCAACTTCTTTTTGGTCACGGCGGCGCAACAGGCCGAGCGGATTCATTATAAAATCCCCCGCCCCGTCGTAACACATGGCGCGGGCCACAGGCTGGAGAAGAAGAAGCCCGTCCATCTTTCCCCCGTCCCAGGCTTCGGCCAGCCTTTTGAGGGCTGGTTCCCTCCCGTCAAGCCAAAGCACGTCGCCGTTGATGACGTAAAAAGGATCAGCCCCCAGATGTGGCAGAGCATTGGCCACCCCACCGCCGGTTT
>JABJES010000004.1 GCA_018663165.1 Rhodospirillaceae bacterium | reverse complement strand
TAGAGCATCCCCGCCATCCAGGCGATAATGGCAATAATATGAAACGCCTCAACCAGGGTGTAATATTCAGCCAATGAGTTCTGCATAAGGGCGATAAAACCTTGTTTTCTGGCTCAAAGGGCCAAAGGACAGGAAACAGCACTGGCCGGACAAAAACGTTCTCCGGAAGCCGGGATCACAGAGCCACCATCAGGTAATATGTTTTTAACAAGTCTAGTTAGCAAGTCAATGAATATCTGATCATCGCCCAATGTCGGTACCCGGATATAGGCAGGCACCCCTTTTGCCTCGGCGATTTTAGCATATTCAATGTCCAACTCGACCAGAGTTTCGGAATGCTCGGAAACAAAAGCGATCGGGAAAACCACTAGCGCCTTCCCCTCAATTCCGGCCCGTTCAATCTCATCATCCAGAGACGGCCCAATCCATTCCAGAGGTCCGACCCGGCTTTGATAACAGACCGTCCAGTCGAGGCCGGGGAAATCGGTTTCCAGAACCGCTGCCACACAAGCCGCATTAGCCTCAATCTGGCCTGGATAAGGATCGCCCTTATCGACGATCTTTTGAGGCAGGCCATGAGCCGAAAAAAGAAGCCGTGGGGGAGCGCTGATCTCTTTGAGGGCACGATCCAGCCCCGGCTTGATCCGACCCGCCATAGCCTGGGCAAGACCCGCTTCAACGGGATAACAACAGATCACCGAGGTTGGCACATTAAGCCCGGCGGATTTCGCTGCGCGATGCCAATCAACAATAGAAGAGCCGGTGGTGGTGGTCGAAAAATGAGGATAAAGCGGCAACAGAATAATTTTATCGGGCTCGAAATCTCGCACCTTTACCGCCGTCTCATCACTGAACGGATGCCAATAGCGCATGGCTATAAAAACCCGAAAAGACCCATCCTCACAATCATCGCCCCTGCCATCCCCGCCCCCATTGAGGGTTTTTTCAAGGGCAGCCGCCTGAGCCTCCGTATTTTCAAGAAGCGGTGATTTATCACCAAGATGAGCATAAATCTCTTTTGCCACAGGGGCACGGCGTCTTGATATCAGTTTTGCCAAAAGCCAGCGCAGAGGCTGCATGACGCTGATAATTGCCTTGTCGTTAAAAAGATTAAACAGAAATGGCGCGACCGCATCTGGCCCATCTGGACCGCCAAGATTGAACAAGATTATGGCGGTTTTTGGTCTGGAATTATTTTGTATCATCAACCCTCACGTAGAATTCGCACCAGCTCTTCCACATGTTCAATCGGTGTTTGGGGGACGATTCCATGACCGAGATTGAAAATATGAGGGCCATTGGAAAGATTTTGCAAAATTTCATCAAGCTCCCGACGCATCATATCACCACCGGCAACCAGAGCGATGGGGTCCAGATTTCCCTGAACCGGACATATTTTCTGAATCTCTTCAGCCGCCCATAATGTTGGCACTGTGGTGTCTAGACCGATTGCCTGGGCACCACATTCTCTGGCAAATTCTGGATAAAGCGTTCCGGCACCACGCGGAAAAGCGATAATCGGCACTGCCGTTGTTTTTTGACGTAAGCGGCGGATGATCTCACGATTTGGTGCCAGAACGAAGCGGCGGAAAAACGGTTCACTGAGAACCCCTGCCCAGCTATCGAAAAGTTGAATAACTTCAGCCCCATGATCAATTTGAGCACTGAGATACTGGGTTGTTGAATCAACTAAAAGATTAATTAATTTTTCAAATCCATCAGGATCGCCGTAAGCCCATGTTTTTATTTTAGCAAAATCACGGCTGGTTCCCCCTTCAACCATGTAAGTTGCCACCGTCCACGGTGAACCGGCAAATCCGATTAAGGCGGTTTTTTCATCCAGAGACTCACGCACCCGATTTACGGTTTCATACACCGGCGAAAGTTTTTGGTGGAATTTTTCTTCATCAAAAACAGCCAGATCATCAACACTGGAAATCGGCTCAAGAACCGGTCCTCTTCCTTCCTGAAATTCAACTTTTTGTCCCAAAGCATAGGGAATAACGAGAATATCTGAAAAAAGGATAGCCGCATCCATGCCAAAACGACGCAAAGGCTGCAATGTAACCTCAGCCGCCATATCGGGCCGAAAACACAAATCGAGAAAATCCCGCGCCTTTGATCTGAGTTCCCGATACTCAGGTAAATAGCGCCCAGCCTGACGCATCAACCAAAACGGCGGGCGAGCCAGGCGCTCACCCTGCAAAACCCGAAGGAGTGGCTTTGTTCCCGAGAAAGTTTGTTTTTCTGTTTGTTTGGAAGGCGTCATGATCCTGAATTTCGGTTTTTTAAAAAGAACACTACTTATATCTATAATATTATAATTAGGTGGTTGTTGTAGTGGATACCTGTGGGTATCGGGGATTTTTAATTGTGCACATTCTTTTACATGATTTATTCAGGATAATCTTACATCGGGTTATTCTTAGGGATAACCACGGGATAAAACGATATATAAGCTGCCTAATCCTTATTTGCTTCAGGTTTCTAAAAATGGGGATTAAGAGAATAAAAATCTGGATTACGGATTATCAGGGACATGGGGATAAACTCATCTTTGATTGTAAAAGTTCAAAGAGCGTTTATGAAGAACCGGGATGAAAAAAAGCAAAACGCCTGTCATGGTGTTTTACCCACATTACATACATAAGATTTGGCGATAATCCACATGGCGAAATTTAACGTTCATCTTGTTTCTGACGCGACTGGCGAGACGGTTTTGAGTGTTGCGCGGGCTTGTCTGGCGCAATATTCCGGCGTTAAAATTAAAGAACACATCTGGAGTCTTGTACGTTCAAGCGCCCAGACTGATGCGGCGATTGCCGGAATAGAGAAAAATCCCGGTATCGTCCTCTATACCCTGGTCAACAAGAAAACCCGTAGTCGTCTGGAAAAAGCCTGTACCCGGCTGGAGGTTCCCTGTATTGCGGTACTGAACCCGGTGATCGCTGCGATGGGCAGTTATTTTAGTCTCGAAAGTCGGGAAGAACCAGGCCGTCAGCATATTATGGATGAGGATTATTTTGGTCGTATTGATGCGATGAATTTTGTCATGGCGCATGATGACGGACAATCCGTAGGCGAGATTGAAAAGGCCGATGTTATCCTGGTCGGTGTCTCACGAATGTCAAAAACCCCAACCTGTCTTTATCTAGCCAACCGGGGAATTAAAGCGGCGAATGTACCTATTATTTCCGGCCATGCTCTGCCTGATGAAGTTATTAAGGCCAAGAATCCGCTGATTATCGGGATCACCAAAAAACCGGAAACTCTGGTCCAGATCCGCCGCGCGCGCCTTTCTGTTGATAACCGCGATCCCGACACTGATTACGCCGACATTGATTCAGTGCGTAAGGAAGTGATGTTGGCAAAAAAGTTTTTCAAGCAAAACGGATGGCCGGTTATTGATGCCACCCGGCGCTCGATTGAGGAAATAGCGACGATGATTGTCCAGCTTCTCTCAGGGCATGGGAAAGGCAAGATTTGAAGACCCTTGTCCTTGCGTCGAAAAGCCCGGCGCGGAAAAACGTGCTGGCCGGGGCCGGTCTTGTCTTTGAGGTGGTCCCCGGCAACGTCGATGAGGATGCGATAAAGACGCAGATGAGAGATGCCAGTGCCTCTTGCGAGGATGCCGCCCTGGCGTTAGCTGAGGCCAAGGCAAGGGATGTGGCGGCAAAAACGCCCGGTTGTTTTGTTCTCGGCGCTGACCAGATTCTCGAATGCGACGGAGTGTGGTTCGACAAGCCGGGAAATATAGAAACGGCGCGTCGCCAGCTTCACGATTTAAGCGGTCATACACATAAGCTGATCTCTGCGCTTTGTCTGGTTTATGATGAAGAAAAAATCTGGTCCCATATAGGCACGGCTGAATTGACCATGCGCTTTTTAAGTGATGGGTTTATCGACGACTATCTTGAAAAGGCCGGAGTTGATATTTTGCAATCGGTCGGCACCTATCAACTTGAAGGTCTGGGCAGCCAGCTTTTTGACTCCGTTGAGGGGGATTTTTTCACCGTTCTGGGTCTTCCTCTTATGCCGTTATTAAAGGTTTTGCGACAGCAAGGCGTGGTGGCCACATGAGTGAAAATAAAAAACCCATAAAAGCCGGAATTATCGGTTGGCCGATAAGCCATTCCCGCTCGCCTTTGATGCACAGGTACTGGCTTGAAAAATACGGTCTTGATGGCAGCTATGATCCCTTGGCCGTACGGCCTGAAGACTTGGAACAAATTTTGCGCGGGCTTGCCGGGCAAGGTTTTGCCGGGGTCAATATTACGATCCCTCACAAGGAAGCCGCCTTCACCCTTGTTGATGAGGCGGACGATGCGGCGCGGCGGATCGGGGCGGTCAACACCATCATCGTCGGTGAGACGGGGCGGCTTGAGGGCCGCAATACAGATGCCTTTGGTTTTATCACTCATCTGCACGAGACCCTTGCCGATTGGCGGCCCGATAGGGGCCACGCGGTTATTCTTGGTGCCGGCGGTGCGGTGCGGGCCATTGCCGTGGCGCTTATTGATGCTGGAATCGGGCGTATTCTGATCGCCAACCGCACGGCTAAAAAGGCGCAACAGATCGCTGATGATCTGGGCGGTACTATCGACGTGGTTTTGTGGGAAGACCGTGAACAGGCCCTGGCAGGGGCTGGTCTTCTGGTGAATGGCACCAGCTTGGGTATGGTTGGGAATGCGCCTCTGGCGCTTTCTCTTGATCATTTGCCGCAAAGTGCCGCCGTGTACGACATCGTTTATGCGCCGTTGAAAACCGCTCTTTTAGAGGCGGCTGAGGCGCGGGGGAACCCGGTGGTTGACGGGCTCGGTATGTTGATCCATCAGGCCCGCCCCGCCTTTGAGGCCTGGTTCGGGGCGATGCCCGAGGCGAGCGCTGAATTGCGCGATCTTTTGTTGGCGGATATTGACGGGGACCCGGCGTGATTGTCCTCGGCCTCACCGGTTCGATCGGCATGGGTAAATCGACGATTGCCGACGCCTTGCGGAAAATGGGTCTGCCGGTTCATGACGCCGATGCCATCGTCCATAAATTACTGAACAAAGGCGGCACGGCGGTTGATGCGGTGGAGGCGGCATTCGGTGATGTGGTGCCGGATCTGATTGTGGACGGCGCCGTCAACCGCGAGGCGCTTGGATATCATGTTTTTTCCTCACCGGAAGAGCTGACGATACTCGAACGCATTCTTCATCCTCTGGTGCGGGCGGCGGAAAAAAGATTTCTCGATGAAGCTGTGCGCCGGGACGAGGAAGTTGTCGTTCTCGATATTCCGCTCCTTTTCGAGACCGTTGGCGAGCTGCGCGTTGATGCTACCTTGCTGGTTACAGCGCCCGAAGAAACGCAAGAGCGTCGGGTTCTAAAACGGCCTGGAATGACAGTTGAAAAACTTAAAAATCTTCTGGAGAGCCAAATGCCGGACGCGGAAAAGCGTCAGCGCGCTGATTATATCCTCGATACGGACCAGCCTTTGGAAGACACCTTGCAGGACTTAAGAGAGATTGTCACACTGGTGCGGAAAAAAAATAACGGTGCCTGAAGCAGTCGCCGGATTTGTGTTTTAGAAAAGGGCCGTTGATGCGCGAAATCGTTCTCGATACGGAAACCACCGGACTTGATCCGGCGAACGGCGACAAGATTGTTGAGATCGGCTGTATCGAGTTGATCGATCACATGCCCTCAGGTGAAGAATTTCACCGCTATATAAATCCCCAGCGTGATATGCCGCCGGGTGCTGAAAAAGTGCACGGACTTTCGGCTAAATTTTTGTCTGACTACGATATTTTTGCCGCCAGCATTGATGATTTTCTCGGCTTCATCGGCTCAGACCCCCTGATCATTCATAACGCCGGCTTTGACATGAAGTTTATCAATGCCGAGCTTAAAGCCTGTGGTCGCGAAATCCTGCCGATGGCGCGGGCGATTGATACGCTGGAAATGGCGCGCCGTAAATTTCCCGGCGCGTCGGCCAGCCTTGACGCCCTGTGCCGTCGTTTCGAAATTGATACGAGCAGCCGGGACAAGCACGGTGCCTTGATTGATTCCCATCTTTTATCGCAAGTTTATCTTGAGCTGATCGGCGGCCGTCAGCACGGTTTGGTTCTGGCGGCAGAAGCCCAGAGTGGGGGAGGTGCCGGTGAGGCAACATCAGGTGCCGGGGCGGCAGGCTCGGCGCCGTCTTTGGAAGGCCGGGCATCGGCCCGGACCCCTCGGCCCCACGGACCGAGCGCGGAAGAAGAGGTCCGCCACAAGGCAATGCTGGAATTATTAAAGTCGCCGCTCTGGACGACCGGCTGAATTCAGCTTTAGGCGTTGCCGGCAGGCTCCGGTATGGGGGCCATATTGCGTGCATAAAACTCGGCAAAATCGATCGGCTGCAGCATCAATGGGGGATAGCCGCCATCGCGGGTGGCGTTGCCGAGAATGGCACGGGCAAAGGGAAACAGCATACGGGGACATTCGATCAGCAGGAGTGGCCTGACGGCATCCTCGGGTACCTGGCCGATGGAAAACAGTCCGGCATAGGTCAGCTCACAGATAAAAGCAGGTTTTTCTTCTGCTTTGGCCTCGACGCGAAGCCGCATTTCAACCTCAAAGGTGCGCTCGTCGATATCGGGCATGGGATTGACGTTAAGATTGATATCAACCTCCACACTGGGCGCGGCTTTCAACGATACCAGCACTTCTGGTGCGTTGGGGTTTTCAAAGGAAAGATCCTTTAAATATTGATTGCGAATGATAAAGGGCCCGCCGGGCATTGTCTGCGGGGTGGCAGGAGAATCCGGAGCCGCTTCTGATCCGTTGCCGTCTTCGGGGCCGGTGTTATCGCTGTTGTCGCTCATCGATTTATAAACTCCTGAAACTGTGCCCTGGTACTCTGTTCTCGACCCGATGGGCGGGAAAATTCAGACAAGGGCTGGCTACCATGGAACAGCGGGGCTGACAACCTTGCGGACATTATAACGACAGTATAACGGCTGTATGGATGTGTGGTTCAGGGGCGCTCATTTTGGTCATTATCCGGGTCGTTTAGAATGGCATGGATTTCTTGTTCTTCTTGCTTTTCGTCGAGGTTTTGATACTCGCCTTCAATAATCGGGCCTCTTGTGCCACGGCTATGGCCGTCTTTTGCCGGGTCGGGGCCGAACGGGTCGGCTCCCTGGCCGTGAACCGCGCCCGAGGCGGCCAGACGGTGGCCGAGAAAGCGTCGCAAAACCATTCGAAGGGGGGGCAGGAACAGCAACAAGCCGATGGTATCGGTTAAAAAGCCGGGGATCAGCAGCAACAATCCGGCACAGAGCAGACAGAGAGTTTCGAAAAGCTCGACTCCTGGAAAGACCTTGTTCTCCAGGCTTTCATTTAGACGGTTCAGGGTGGCGAATCCTTGATGACGCAGCAGGGTCAGCCCAATGGAGGCGCTCAGGATGATCAGTCCGAGGGTTGGCCAGAATCCAATTTCCCCGCCGATTTCGATGAACAGGTAAATTTCAATTGCCGGGACGGCGAGGATAATGAGGAGAATAAAGGGGGCCATGTTTGCTTTTCCCGAGACAAAGGCTTATCTAATACGGGTGAAGTGATACATTTTTTTGCGGACTTTGCCAAAAAATAGTTTGTCGCACTGACGCGGTGTTTTCTATTTTTTGCAGCGTTTTTTTAGGTGAGGCTGTTTATACATGAACGAAGGCTTTCCCTTCATTGATATTATTTTTTTCGCCCTGGTCGCGGTCTTTCTGATCCTGCGCCTGCGCAACGTGCTTGGACGCCGCACTGGTCATGAGAAACATCCCCCTGAAGATATTTTCAACCGTGATGCGCATGAAGAACCTGGGGCGGAAAAAGGCGATACGGGTGACAATGTTATTCCCTTGCTTGAGACGAAAGGTAAGGTCAAAGCCGATTTGGACGACGCTGCATCAGCGTCTGAAAGCGCATCCCTGACAGAAAAGATTGAGGCAAGTGACAGTTTGCGGGCCGGTTTTGATGAAATCCGCACGCTTGATCCCGGCTTTCATGCCAATGATCTTCTGCACGGTGCGGCCAGTGCTTTTGAGATGATCGTTGCTGCTTTTGCTGCAGGTGATGACAAGGTTCTGGGTTCGCTGCTTAGCGATGATGTTTTTGACGATTTTTCCGCCGCTCTGAAGGCGCGCCAGGAGGCGGGTGAGGTTCAGGAAACGACTCTGATCGGGATCAAGGAAGGCGAAATTATCGAAGCCGGGATCGAAGGCGATGTGGCGGTTGTGACGATTAAATTCACCTCTGAACAGGTTAACGTTACCCGGGATGCGGAAGGTGAAGTTATCGGCGGCGATGTCGATCATATCACCCAGGTAATCGATCTCTGGACCTTTGGCCGGGATACCCGGTCACGTGATCCAAACTGGACCTTACAGGCGACCAACAGTCCTAATTGAACCGATGATGGGGCAACCGGCAGGTGCGAAAACGGACTTAAAGAAGATATCGGGCCGAGAGCGGCCCTTTCCCGCCCGACCCTTTCCCGCCCGCATTAGTCCGGCCCTGGTTCTCTTGGCGGCGTTTTTCCTTACCGCTTGTCCCGCGCCGCCGCCTGCAGAAGATCAGCTTACCTTAACGCAAACAACGTTTCAGGCCCTTCCCGGCTGGCAGGATGACACGCTGGCAGCGGCTCTGCCGGCGTTTCTCACTGCCTGCGGCACGATCTTAAAGAAGAAAGACGATCAGCCGGTGACCAATAAGGGCGGTAATGTCGAGGCATACCGCCAATATTTTGGCTCTGTGGGTGATTGGCGGCAACCCTGTATGGCGGCCCAATTGGTTGAGCCGGGGAATGAAGCGGCGGCAAAAACCTTCTTTGAGACCTGGTTTACGCCCTATCTGGCGGCCAATAACGACCAGACAGAGGGGCTTTTCACCGGCTATTTTGAGCCGGAATTGCGCGGTTCCCATACATATTCGCCTGATTTTCCGGTACCGCTCTATCGTCGGCCCGCCGATCTGGTCAGTGTCGATCTCGGTCTTTTTCGTGAGGAATGGCGGGGCCAGCGCTTAGCCGGCCGGTTGCAGGGACGCCGCCTTTTGCCTTTTGCATCGCGGGCCGA
This sequence comes from Rhodospirillaceae bacterium, assembly GCA_018663165.1. Taxonomy (GTDB): domain Bacteria; phylum Pseudomonadota; class Alphaproteobacteria; order UBA11136; family UBA11136; genus JABJES01. Next base: position 2,270 of record JABJES010000004.1, on the reverse strand, counting down.
GATCAATGACGGGGCTTTGCGTGAACAAGGTCTTGAGCTGGTCTGGGTTGATGATCCGGTCGATGCTTTTTTTCTCCATGTTCAGGGATCGGGCCGGATCGTGCTGGAGGACGGGTCTGTTCTGCGGGTCGGTTATGCGGCTCAGAACGGCCATGATTACGTTTCCATCGGCCGTCGATTGATCAAGCGTGGGGCAATGGAAAAGGATGCGGTTTCCCTGCAAACGATCCGCGCCTGGTTGCGCGCCCATCCAGACGAGGCGACAGCCCTTTTGGAAGAAAATCCGTCCTACGTTTTTTTCCAGGAACTGACTCCGCCAGCAAATGGCGGGACCGGTGCGCCAACCGGACCCATTGGCGCTCAAGGCGTGCCGTTGACGCCGGGGCGCAGCCTTGCGGTTGATCGCCTTTTTCTGCCGCTGGGCATCCCCCTGTGGCTTGATACCAAAGACCCGCTGGACGTTGAGCGTTCTTTGCGCCGCCTCGTCGTTGCCCAGGATACCGGCGGTGCCATCAAGGGGCCGGTACGCGGCGACATCTTTTTTGGTTTTGGTGGCAAAGCCGAAGCCCAGGCAGGGCGGATGAATGCACGGGGGCGCTATTATTTGTTGCTGCCCAAATCCATCGCCGGGCGCGATCTGGCGCAGGTCGGTGCGGGGGGGTGATTGTCATGGAGGAGGATGACGGGGTTGAGGATGGTGATCTTTGGTCAGCAGTGACCAGAACCATTACCCCGCTTAGCGGGCGGCCTAAACCGGCGGTTAAGGAGGCTCCCCAAAAAAAGACCAAAAAGACCAAGCCGCTGGCAAAGATTGTCCGACCGCCCTCGCCGCCTGTTGCCGCCAAACCGCCGCGCCCTCCGGCCGATCTTTCTCCCGGCGACCTGACTGCGATGGACCGGCGCACTGCCGACAAATTTCGCCGTGGGCAAATGGCGATTGAGGGTGTGCTCGATCTTCATGGTCACCAGCAAGTCCGTGCCCACAGTGAGCTCAATGCTTTTATCAGCGCCTCTGCGGCGGGGGGTAAACGCTGTCTCCTCGTTGTCACCGGCAAGGGCGAACGGCAAGGGGTGGAAAAGGGATGGCGCGGCAAGGGGGTGCTCCGCGAGGCGGTGCCGGGCTGGCTCAACGCGCCGTCGAACCGGGCGCATGTGCTGTCCTTTTGCCCCGCCCAGCCGAAAGACGGCGGCGACGGGGCGCTCTATGTGTTGCTGAAACGAAACCGCGACGGGTAGGCGAAAGCAAGACACAATATATTGTGCGAAAAATCACAACATATTGTGGTTCTGAAATTATTTGTTCATAACCCTTGTGGGTTGAGAGAGTTCTCGCTAAAATAGAAATGCCTCGCTCTTGCAGGAGCGAGGCATAGTGGTGGGCGTAGCTCAATTTGGCGAGAGCACCCGATTTGTAATCGGGAGGTTGCGGGTCCGATCCCCGTCGTCCACCCCACCTTACTAAAACAAACGCTATGGGCGGTCTTCGGACCGCCCTTTTCTTTATTGCCACAACATATTGGGGAAAAATTCGAAATTAGTCAAGCATTTAGTATCCTATAAATAGATGATTGTTATAGGTTAAAAAATAGGCGATACGTTGATTTATGGCAGTCAAGCGCGGAAGACCAAAGAACAGTCGACCCAGCAGAAAGGTTGAGCCAAGCCTACCTGCTGATGCTTATGCTCAACTCATCAAGCTGTCTAAAATACCAGGGTACGGGAATACACCAACCGAAGTTGCCAAATATTTAATTTTACGCGAAATAGACGACTTAACCCGAGCGGGTGTCTTAAAAATACAAGAGGACTAGCCCTCCCTTACAAGAGGGATAAAAGTCTCTCGGAACGAAGTTCCTAAAGAATAAACCGTGACAGATCGGCGTCTTTGGCCAGCTCACCGACCTGTTCACGCACATAATCCGGCGTGATTTCAATGGCTTGGCCGGATTTGTCGCAGGCGGTAAAGCTGATTTCCTCGAGCAGTTTTTCCATCACCGTATGAAGACGCCTGGCCCCGATATTCTCCACATTGTCGTTGATCTGGGCGGCCAGGGTGGCGATTTCCTCAATCGCTGGCGTCGCGAAAGTGAGGTTAAATTCTTCCGTCGCCAGCAGGGCTTCGTATTGACGGATGAGGCTGTTTTCGGGCTCGGTGAGAATACGCACGAAATCGTCCCTGGTCAGGGCGTCGAGCTCAACCCGGATCGGCAGGCGGCCCTGAAGCTCGGGCAGAAGATCGGACGGCTTGGACAGATGAAAGGCACCCGAGG
>JABJES010000006.1 GCA_018663165.1 Rhodospirillaceae bacterium | reverse complement strand
CTTGTCAACGCCACGCACATGGAGGTCGCACACAGAACGTCTTTAGAGGGAAAAGGGGGGCATTCGTCCTTCAGAAGGTCAATCTATAGCCCTTGGCGAACATGCGGTGAGCGACCCACCACAAAAATACATTAATCCCGATCATGACAGCGATGCCGATATCCAAAGAGCCATCCATACGACCGATAAAGCCATAGCGAAATCCATCGATCATATAAAAGAAGGGATTGAACCGGGCCAGGGTGTTCCATATCCCCGGCAGCCGGTCGATCGAATAAAAGGTACCGGAAAGAAAGGCCAGGGGGGTGATGACGAAATTGGTCATCGCCGCCATATGATCGAATTTTTCCGAGCAGATCCCGCCGATAACCCCGAGAAGGGAGAGCATCAATGAGGCGCTGACAGCAAAAAAGAGAACAATTACCGGGTGCTGGATCGAAAAAGGCACGAAAATATACATCGCCAGTCCGACGCAAGCGCCCACCACAAGACCGCGTGTCACCCCACCAAGAGCGAAACCCAGAGTCAATTCCCCCGGCGACAGAGGCGGCATCAGAATATCGACGATATTTCCCTGAACCTTGGAAATCAGAATCGAAGAAGAAGGATTTGCGAACGCATTCTGCACCATCGCCATCATGATCAGGCCCGGCGCCAGGAAATGGCTGAATTCCACGCCTTCAACCTGATAGGCGCGGCGCCCCAGGGCGAGGGTGAAAACAGCAAAAAAGAGCAGCGTCGTCACCACCGGGGCCAGCACCGTCTGGGCGCCAACCTTGAGAAAACGGCGCACCTCCTTCACATAAAGGGTCCACAGGCCCCGCCAGTTCACACGCTCGTTTGGAATGTCAGAAGATGTCATCTTGCCCAATATACAAAAAGTTGCCCGATCCCCAAGGATAAGAGACCATAAAACCGTGTTAAGTCTAAAAATAGCCTGCTGCGCCGATCACGCAACCCGTCTTTCAAAGCTGAACCATGGCATTTGACGATTCCGACCCACCCACCGACCCCCGGCGCCTGAAGGAGAAAAAAAACCCGAAAGGAAAAGAGGCGCGCCAACCCCGCAAGGTGACGCCGCGCTACCTTGAAAACGCCGCCCTTTATTATCTTCAGCGTTATTCAAGTTCGGCCGCCAACCTTCGTCGCATCCTGACCGCCAAGGTTTGGCGTTCAGCTCAGGCTCACGACACCAGCCCGGATGAAGGGGCTGAGATTATCGAGGATATCATCACCCGGTTTCTACGCTCTGGTCTGCTCGACGACAGGGCCTATGCCGAGGCAAAGGCGGTGAGCTTTCATCGCCGCGGCACATCAGCACGGGGCATCCAGGCAAAACTCGCGGCCAAGGGCGTCGCCTCCGAAATCATTGAACGCGCCCTGGAAAGCCTGCGCATTGAAACGCCGGAACCCGAACATGCCGCCGCCATCGCCCTTGCACGCCGCCGCCGCTTCGGCCCCTTTCGCAAGACGGCGACGACAGAGCGCGAAGAAACTGAAGACGGCGAGGCGAAAAAGCGCCGCCGGATGAAAGAGCTCGCCGCCATGGCGCGGGCAGGATTTTCCTATGAACTGGCGCGGCTCGTCATTGATGCAACGGACCTGCAAACCCTGGAAGAAACACTTGAACAGAAAAATTTTTCCTAAGCGCCCCTTAAGGCAAAAAATTATGTTAGTTTTTGCCAACCCAACATAAAGAAACGAAAGATAAATTATGGGCGAAGATCTAAGCCGCTTTATTGAGAACATCGATATCGTCCTTACAAACGATTACATCGGCGACATTCCGCTGTCCCGGCTGATACTGGCGACGCTTATATTCGTCTCTTTTCTTTTCCTGCGAAAACTGTTCACCCTCGTGGCGATGCGCTTTTCCCTCGCCCTGGTGGGAAAAACCGAAACCCTCCATGACGACAATGTTATCCGCGCCCTCGCGCCCCCCCTGCGCTTCACATTCGTCATCCTCGGCGCCTATGCGGCCCTGGAAGTCCTGCCCCTGACCCCGGAGGCGGATGAATTCACCCAGGACGCCGTCGGCTCGCTGGTCACTTTCTGTATCTTTTGGGGTATTTACCGCCTCATTGAGCCGCTGGCCTTTTTCTTCGACCGCCTGACCAGCACCTTCGGGGCCTCGGTCACCGATGATCTTAAGCATTTCTTTGTCCGGGTTTTCAAAACCGTGGTGGTGATGCTCGGACTGGCGACCATTCTTCAGGAATGGGGAATAAATGTCGCCGCCCTGCTTGGCGGCCTTGGCCTTGCCGGCATGGCCGTGGCTCTGGCGGCCAAGGATACGGTATCGAACCTTTTCGGCGGCTTTACGATCTTCGCCGACAAGACGTTCAGCAAGGGCGACTGGATCGAAACCCCCTTTGTCGAGGGCACGGTTGAATCGATCGGCATCCGGGCGACAAAAATACGCTCTTTCGCCAAGGCGCTGATCACGGTTCCCAACGCCAGACTCGCCGATGCGTCGCTCACCAACTGGTCCCGCATGACCCACCGCCGGGTCAAAATGACCATCGGGCTCGAATACCGCACCACCGGCGAACAGCTAGAGCGGATCATCAGCCGCCTGCGCGACTTTCTCGCCAACCATCCCGATATTGCCCAGGATGTCACCCAGATGGTCCACGCCGTGAATTTCGGCGAATCCTCCATCGACATCAACCTCTACTATTTCACCAAGACAACGAATTGGCTGGAATGGCGGAATGTGGTCAACGACAACATTATCGATTTCAAAAAAATCGTCGAATCCGAAGGCGCTGGCTTTGCCTTTCCCAGCCGCTCTGTTTACATGGAAGAAACACAGCCCTGACCTTCACCCTGATCCGGGCCTGATCCAGATCAGGCATGGGTGCGCCCGACCGGCTTTAATTAACGGAGTCCGCCATTATGTCCGTCACGATTTATCACAACCCCCGTTGCAG
>JABJES010000120.1 GCA_018663165.1 Rhodospirillaceae bacterium | reverse complement strand
GGTGAACCGGATAATCATCCGGCGCAATGTGGATATCGATGTTTGTGACCCCGTCACTTGAGCAGAAGGGGAGGAAACTGGCGTTGCTGATAAAGCCCCAAAGTGGGGTTTCCGGTGTTTTGCGAAAGTCGAAGCCCTTTTCTCTAAAGGCGCTGATAAATCGGTTTAAATCCGCCCTGCGGAGCAGAATGTCGATATCGGTCATTGAGCGCAGGTCAGGGTCTGGATAAATATCATGGGTGGTGGCGAACCCCTTGAGGTACATGACATCAATCCCGGTCTCGGCGATAAAGCCCGCCCATTTCAGCCCGTTATTTCGTAGAAAGCTGTTGCGCAGGCGGTCTCTTTTCAGCCTTTCGGGGGATAGTTCAGGGATGCCAAGGGATTCGGTTAGGCCCGACCCAAGAAGATAGGCCGCCATCGGCGCCCCGATCAAATTCACCAGCCGTGCGGCAGCGGGGTTTAAAAATGCGGCATCCTCAATAATGCGATCGCAGGCCCCAGGGGGGCGGACCAGCGGCCAAAGCGTGTCGTAAGCAGAGGTGGGGGCGGATGAGTTGATCATGGCGGAATTGTAGCCTTTTACAGCGTATTTTGCCTCCTTAACGTTTATTCTCACTGCCTCGGGGCTCGTCGTGGTCGAAAAGCTGTGCTATCAGAGCCGTCGCAATTTATCATCGGATCGAGGCAATAAAACTATGGCAATAATGGCAGAAATCTCCCCCGGCGAATTGATCGACAAGATTACAATTCTGGCGATCAAGCTTGAACGGATCGAGGCGGAAGAAAAGCTGAAAAATGTCCGGATTGAACATCAAATTTTGAGCACGGCTCGGGATGCAGAAATTCCCGCCAGTGACGAGATTACATCTCTGAGTGTTGAATTAAAGGCGATCAACGAAGAGCTGTGGGATATTGAAGATCGAATCCGCGATTGTGAACGGGATAAGGATTTCGGCCCCGCTTTTATAGATCTCGCCCGCGCCGTTTACAAAACCAATGACCGGCGATCAGAGGTCAAACGCAAGATCAACGATTTCCTCGGCTCGAACCTGGTCGAGGAAAAGTCTTACGCCCCTTACGAATAAAACGCTGGGGGCCGGAGAAAAGATATGAATGGCTGGCTCATTTTTGCAGCACTTAACGGGGCTCTCAGCGTGGCGGCCGGGGCCTATGCCGCCCATGGCGCCACCGGGGCGCTGGGGCTTGAAGGGGTTGAGCGGTTCAACGTCGCCGCCCGCTATCAATTGATACATGCTCTCGCCTTGACCGCCCTTGTGCTGCTTGCCGGTCGACAGGCTGGGTGGACATTGTCCTTGAGCCTTTCAGCTTGGGGGTTTGCCGCCGGTCTCGTTCTATTTTGCGGCAGCCTCTATCTGCTCGGTTTGACCGGAAACGGCATGTTTGCCCGGTTTGCTCCTTTCGGTGGCAGCGCCTTCATTCTTGGTTGGCTGGCGCTGGCTTGGTACGGTGTTACAGGAGGGGGCAAATGAGCGGGGGGGTGGTTCTCGATGCCAAGGGGTTGCGGTGTCCCTTGCCGGTGCTGCGCGCGCGCAAGGCATTAAAGGATGTCCCAAACGGTGACAGTTTGACCGTTCTAGCCACTGATCCCAGCGCCCCTAAGGACTTTGAGGCCTTTTGCGAGACCACTGGCTGCCAATTGCTGGAAAATACTGAGAACGGTGGGGTTTACACCATTATTATCCGCAAGCCGGACTGAATCCCCTAAGCCTGCGGGTCGTCACAGGCCGTCAGTGCTTAATCGCTGCTGGCGCGGCGGAAAAGGGCAAACAGCGCCCCGGCGCCCAGACCAAGCACCAGTGCCATGAGAAGCGTGGTTGTCCCAGCCATCCCAAAAACGCTCAATGTGGTTTCCGCTTTGTGGAAATGGGCTCCCTTATCGCCGATATCGTGGGCATAGGCGGGAAGAGCACTGAAAAGGGCGGAAAACGGGGCGGCAAACAGGGCGAGGCGGCGTGAAAAAATCATCGGGGACGTCCTTGGCAAGAATCGGGGGAACCTATTGCTCCCATATATGCCGCAAAATTCTTTTCTCTGCAATCTCGCAATAAAGCCGGTTCAGGCCTTCGTTTTATCGTGCTCGGTAAGATGGCGGGCACCTTCCGCGGCATGGGCGAAAACCGAGAGCATTGGCGGGATGATGAGAAGGGTCAGAATAGCCGACATGGAAAGCCCGCCGACGACGACTGAGCCAAGTCCGCGATAGAGTTCAGAACCCGCGCCGCCGAATAAAACCAGTGGCAGCATGCCGAAAACGCTGGTCAGGGTCGACATGAAGATGGGTCGGATGCGGTTTTGCGTCGCCTCCATGATGGCTTGGGATATCTCCATATGCTCAACGCGAATGTGATAGAGCGACTGATGGACCAGCAGGATGGCGTTATTGACGACAATACCGATGAGAATGACAAAGCCGAGCAGGGTCAGCATGTCGAGGGGCTGAAAGGTGAGGAGATTAAGCCCGGCCAGACCGATAACGCCACCGGCCGTCGCCAGAGGAACCGAAAGCAGAATGATGAAAGGATAGAGAAAGCTTTCGAATAGAACCGCCATCACCAGATAAACGATGATCACGGCAAGGATCAAATCAAGCAGCATGGCGTCCCAGGTCCGGGTCAACTCGTCCGAGGTGCCCGATAGGCTGAACTTGGTTCCAGCCGGCAATCCCTGCGCCTCAAGCGGCGCAATCACTTTCTCATTGATCGCTTCCATCGCCACTTCCAGGGCAAGATTGGGAGAGGGGCGGATTTCAAGCGTCACCGTGCGGATGCGTTCTAAGTGGCGGATTTCAGTCGGTCCGGCGGTTACTTCAATATTGGCCAATGAGCTGGCGGGCAAGATCTGTCCGTCGGGGGTAACGATGGGCAGATTGCCGATGCCCT